>NZ_DDAH01000179.1:2678-12854 GCF_002333245.1 Acinetobacter sp. UBA2063 | reverse complement strand
GTTGCTAATAGTGCATAAAAACGTTTAAAACCATTTGAAATCGGATTATGAATAAATGCGACTAACGCAATCAATCCCATTCCAATTAAGCCAATACGTTGGAAAATACACAGTGGGCAAGGCTCTAAACCTTGCACATGTTCTAAATACAACGCAAACGAGATACCAATAATACTCGTTAGTACCAATAATGCACTAACTAAGCGGTAAGTCCATCGCATAGGAAGTCCTCTAAAATTTTAACGGTATTGTGCAAGATATTGTTCAAAGCTGATGTCATTATCTTGTTCAAGTTGCGCCTGTTTTTGCAACGATGTTTGCGCTAATTCTGCAAAATATTGTTCTCTTTCTGCACTCAATTGATGTTGTTCATAACGATTGACATGTTGTTGAGCCATGACACTCCCAAAGCTCCATGTCCCACCATGATCCAAAGTATCTTTAATCACATGCGCGGAAAGCGTATTGTCAACATGATCTAAACGCTGCTGCATCACTTGGATTGCCTCAGAATATAACTGTGAACCATCCATTTGATCTAACAAAATAGCGCAGTCTTGAATCGCATTTAAATGACGCTGAGCCCAATCATGAAGTGAAACTATTGTTTCACCTTCTATAATTTTAGCATCTACTGCACGTCCACGATTAACCACTTCAGTTTGATTATGATCAATTTGCTCTTGCTCTTCTGCAAACAAATCAGGACTGTCATTTAATAAACAATACAATGCTAAACTTTCAAGAAAACCCGCTGAAATTTCATCAATTCCAATCGCACTATAAGGGTTCACATCTACAGCACGTAATTCTACATATCCAACACCACGATTCTTCAATGCTTGTGATGGAGTTTCACCCGCTTGTGGTACTTGCTTTGGGCGAACTAGACTGTAGTATTCATTTTCAATTTGCAGCACATGGTCATTGATCTGAATCGGTTCACCATTCTCATCATCCAGACCTAAATTGGTAAATTCAGGATAAGGGGTATGCACCGCTTTTTGTAATCCCTCAAGATAATCGTGTAGATCGTTGTAATGAATACCTAATTCTTTTTGCGCTGAATTCTGGTATCCCAAGCGCCCCATGCGTAATGCAGTGGCTTCTGGTAAATATAATGTTCCTTTAACCAAAGGCTGCAAGTGATGCTCACGCCCTGTTAAAAAGCAACGACAAACCGATGGGCTTGCCCCTAAAAGATACATAACCAATGGGGTAAGTCGGATAAAGTTCCGAATCAGGCCAAAATAGCGGTGACTACGGTAATCTTGCGGACTGAGCTGCTTTAATTCTGGATTGCTTTCATGTTGCTGCAATACTACAAATAATTGATCAGGAAAAGATAAATTGTAGTGCACCCCTGAAATGGTCTGCATACGGCGACCATAGCGCACACCCAAACCACGGCGGTATAAGGTTTTAAAGCGGCCAATATTAGAAGTGCCGTACTGTGCTAATCGGATATTTTCTTCATTATCATCCAACATACACGGCATGGACAGTGGCCATAGACGCTCACCATCTTCTAGCTGCTGATGTACCACGCTATGAATATCCCTGAGTTCATTTAACGCGGCGGCAATGCTAGTTTGTGGGTTGGTGATAAACTCCATCAACGCTTCGGAATAATCTGTGGTGATATGTGGATGGGTCAGTGCCGAGCCTAAAGCTTTTGGATGATTTTTTTGTGATAAAAATCCATTGCTTTGCATACGCAGACTTTCACGCTCTATACCACGCAGCATCCCCTTGAATAGCGAGGCATCTACCCACGTTGGTATCACAGAGGCGGAAAGTGTGCTGGGTTGATTCATATTATATGCTCGCTTGTTCAAGATCAGCCGACCAACGAAATGGCAACGACTTTGTCGAGTAGATTGGATTTGAATAATAGCAATCCTTTCGACTCAGCCAATTATAACGACAATTATGGCCTAGTCACCTGATTGTATTGGTTTAGCTTGGCAATTTTTAACACAATCCGATTATATAAAACACGCTGAAATTGTGATTTTATTAAAAATAAATCTTCCGATGGATATCCACCCATGCAAGCCCAAGACATTCTTGATTTCTGGTTTGATCCTGACCACCGTTCACTCTGGTTCGCCAAAAGTGATGAATTTGATGCAAAAATTCGTGAGCGTTTTCAAGCAATTCATCATCAGGCTATACAGGCTGAACTGTGGTCATGGCGCAAGACCGCCGAGGGACGCTTGGCAGAAATCATTGTGCTGGATCAATTCTCCCGAAACCTGTATCGCGACCAGCCACAGGCTTTTGCCCATGACAGCATGGCACTGATGCTGGCGCAGGAGGCGATTAGCCTGCAACTGGATGCCCAGCTCAGCCCTGATCATCGCTCATTTTTATATATGCCATTTATGCATAGTGAATCTAAATTAATGCATGAGTTTGCTTTAAAACTGTTCCAACGTTTAGGGAACGAAATTAATTTGAGCTTTGAAAAAAAGCATAAAGTGATTATTGACCGTTTTGGGCGCTATCCACATCGCAATGCGATTTTAGGGCGAAGCTCAAGCGCAGAGGAACTTGAATTTTTAACCCAACCGAACAGTAGCTTTTAGGACCATCTTCCCAGACGCTGAAAAACAGGAATTGCCTATGAAAACCTTATTGATGTGCACACCGCTCCTTGTCGCACTGACATTTACAGGCTGTGCCAGTGTCCCATCACAACCCAGAACATTCGACCAACTTGGACAGTTCACCGCTTATCCATTAAATAACAAAACTTACCGTGTGGGTTTTCAGGCTGATCGTAATTTGAGTTATGGTACAGCCGAGGAGATAACGTTGTTAAAGGCGGCACAAACCACTGTCAAAAACGGTTTCCGTTATTTTACCGTTGTTGATGATCCAAGTAATGCACGTCACAAGACACAACGCCAAGCTGTGATTTATCCGACACCCTCTTATTACCCATATGGTTATTATCGCCGACATCCTGCCTTTTGGCCTGATCCATTCTATGATATGCCTCAAGTGGTCAATCTTGATCCAATCCAAGTGTCGTATACTATTGAGTGTTTTCAGACTCAGCAGCAATCGCCTGACGCATTTGATGCGCACCTCATTTTGCAATCATTAGGGCAAAAATACGGATTGAGTCCAACAGGAGACGTGTTGCAGCCCCCTGCGCCATCTCAAAGCAAAAAGTAAATTGATAAGGATGACTCAATGAATTCAGTCGAAGAAATTCACGTACCGAGCCTGCAAAAAAGTAAGTACTTCGCCACTATGGCATTGATCATTGCGGTTATAGCATGGATTGGCTTAATGGTCGCGGCGCATTTTTTACCTGAATATAAATGGGTCATTCATATTTTTATGTTAGGTGCGGAAGCAGGTGTAGTTGGTGGGCTAGCTGATTGGTACGCTGTCACTGTGCTTTTCCGTAATCCTTTTGGAAAAATGCCTTTACCCAAACTATTGCGTGACCATACCGAAATCATTCCACGGAATAAGGCTCGAATTGCAGAATCAATGGGTCGTTTTGTACAAGAAAACTTTTTATCTCCTCAAATTGTTGAACGCAGTTTAAAAAATGCCGACCTCAGTTTGGCCGTCGGTCAATGGCTAGCTACCCCTCAAAATAACCAGCAAGTCGTACAGATGATTCAACATACTGTACCGAAAATTTTTGAATTTGTGAGCCAAGATCAAATTGCCCACTTTGTGCAAAACAATAGTGTGCAATGGGTACGCAGTACCAAAATCAATAAATTAGCCAGCGAAATGTTACGTGCCGTTCTGGAAAATGACTTCCATCAGGATGTGCTACAGCGTGGCCTTGATCTGGCCCATCAATGGATTGTGTCGCATCCTGAACAGGCACGCAACCTGTCACGCAAACTGTTTCAGGAACTCGGTGTCTGGAAACTTGCCAAAGGCGCAAGCTGGATTGGCATTGATGTGCAGCAGCGCACCATTGACTCACTGATTGAAAAGGTTGAGTCCATGCTGGCTAATCCTGAACATCCGTGGCGGCAGGACATTGAAACCACCACGCATAATCTGATGTTGCAGCTTGCGGACAGCAACAGTGAAGCCAGCAAGCGCTTAAATCAGAGCAAGGATGATGTGCTGGACAGTCCACAGGTGCTGAACTTTATCAGTGGTGCAATTGCCATTCTCTGTGATGCGGTCAAAACCGACTTGATGCAGGCAGATTCAGGTATTGCCAGCAATTTACAGGCGGCATTACAACAATTGGGCGAAAGCCTGGTTCAGAATGAAAAAGTGCGTCAGGTTCTGAATGAGAAAATGGTCGGTTTGGCAACCAACTTTAGCGAACAATATAGCGACAAGATCATCCGTTATATCAGCGAACGTATCCACGAGTGGGATTCACGGGAAATGATTGCCAAAATCGAAAGTGAGGTCGGTGGTGACTTACACATGATTCGCGTCAATGGCGTGATTGTCGGGGCATTTATTGGCTTGGCACTGGGTGTGATTCGTGCCATTGTTGAAAATGTTTTATAAATAGCAATATAACGATAGGGGATTTACTCCTCATCGTTATGCAGATTGCGCCAGTTGTTGCTTGCTTTGCTGGTAATATCGAACCAGTGCATCGGTGTCCTGCTTTAGGAACGCAGTGAGGTAGGTTTTGACCTGTACCAGAGAAAGCTGCTTAAACTGAACCGTCTCTTTCGCCTGAAGCGTAATCAACCCAAATATTTGTTTTTTAGCAACAACTACAGGAATGTCTGTCTTGATGATAAAGTTAAGTTCCTGAGATGATCCGTAGGTATTCAATACAATTTCTATGGTCCGTTGGGTCTTCTCATCTGTGATGGTAAAGGTCGGACTGGCACCATCCAGTTGCAACCAGCAGCTTAACTGCTGTTTCCAGCCCATTCGGTCAAATCTGGTCAATATCCCAATGGTATTCAAAGTCCCAAACTGCTCCACATCATTGAGATCAATATGATGCGGATAGCGTATTTTTAAATCGAAACTGTCCATTGCCTGATGTCCCATTTCACTATAATTGGTATTTAATTGAACCGCTCGATAGAAATTATAGCGCTTTACAGCAGCAACTAAAATAGCGTATCATCATGAAAAACAACAAATTTTTTAGACAATTTTCAATAAAAAATGACCAATTCCGTCACTATTGTTTTTTTTTCAGACACAATTACCTGTTTTTACTGACCTAAGCCACATTTTTCAGTCAATTAACGGCAAACCTCAACATTTACTATACAATCACTGCAAAACAAAACGTCAATCAGGTTAAAAAACAATGTTGCAGCTTCAGTCAAAACTCCCAAGCCAAGGCGTGACCATTTTTAGCGTGATGACTGAACTTGCACAACGGCTCAATGCCCTAAACCTGTCACAGGGCTTTCCCGATTTCCCAGCACCGCCTGCCCTGATTGAAGCCCTCTGTCAGGCCACCCAGTCAGGATACAATCAATACTCTGCGGGTGATGGTCTACTGGCATTACGTGAGCAACTGGCGCAGCAATTTCTACAGCGTGACCAGCTACAGCTTGATCCCATCACTGAGATCACCATTACCCCAGGCGCAACCATCGCAATTTTCTGTGCTATTCAGGCCTGTATTCATGCAGGTGATGAAGTGATTATTTTTGACCCGAGCTATGACAGCTATGCCCCTGCAGTACAACTGGCAGGGGGGAAATCCGTTCATATTCATTTAGAAGCACCAACATTTCAGGTGAATTGGCAAAAAGTTAAAGATTGTATCAATGCAAAAACCCGCATGATCATTGTCAATACGCCGCATAACCCAACGGGTGCCATCTGGTCGGAACAGGACTGGCGGCAGTTGATTGAACTCATTCAAGATAAAAATATTGTGGTGCTGTCTGATGAGGTGTATGAACATCTGGTGTTTGATGGGCGGAAACACTACAGCGCGCTACAGTTTCCAGAACTGCGTGAGCGTAGTTATGTAATTGGCTCTTTTGGCAAAAGTTATCATGTGACGGGCTGGAAAACGGGCTATTGCGTTGCCTCAGCCAACCTGATGCGCCTGTTTCGCCAGATTTACCAGTTTGCCAACTTCTGCGGCACCACACCTTGCCAGATTGCGCTCGCTGATTATATGCAACAGCATCCTGAGCATATTCAGGAGCTTCCCGACTTTTATCAGGCGAAACGCGACCTGTTTAATGCCCAGATTGAAAACTCACGTTTTAAATTGATTCCATCGCAAGGTACTTATTTCCAAAGTCTGGACTACAGTGCAATCCGTCCTGACCTGAATGACATTGAAATGTGCCAGTTTTTAGCGGAACAGCATAAAATCGTCGCGATTCCTATTTCCGTTTTTTATCAACAAGCGCCCGAATCACTACGCCTGATTCGTTTCTGCTTTGCCAAAACCGACCAAACGCTGCAACATGCAGGTGAAATTCTGGTGCGTTGCTGATCAACAAAAAAATAAACCGAACAATCATGACTTCCACCTGACTGATGATGGTATGGTGAAAAAATAGATGTTTCAGGATGAAGCAAACTGAATGACACCACACCAACCTCTGGTGATGCAGCCAAACCTCTGGAAAACCTTTTTTGTCTTTCTGGTTCCCTTGATTGCTACCAATATTTTGCAGAACCTGTCGGGAACGATTAATACCATCTTTGTTGGGCAAATGATGGGCGTGGATGCCATTGCCGCAGTTTCAGTGTTCTTTCCAATCCTGTTCTTTCTGCTTGCCTTTGTGATTGGGATCTCGGCGGGAACAACCGTGTTGGTGGGACAGGCCTGGGGTGCACAGAATCTTGAGAAAGTGCGCTGTGTGATTGGTTCAACCCTGTTCATGACCCTGATTGGCGGGAGTGTGATTGCGGTTTTAGGCGTGATGATGGCTGAGCCCATGTTGAAATTGCTGGGTACAGATGCCAAGGTCATGCACCTGTCGCTACCCTATGTGCAATGGATGCTGGCAGGTAGCCCACTGTTATTTGTCTATATTATCTACACCTCAATTCTTCGCGGTGTCGGCGACAGTGTGACACCGCTGATCGCATTGAGCCTAACCAGCCTGATTGGTCTGGCGGTTACGCCTGTGTTGCTAAAAGGCTATTTTGGCTTTCCCGCCCTCGGGATTGTTGCACCAGCCATCGCAACCATTCTGGGTTATGCAGCCGTATTGATTTTTCTAGGGTTTTATCTCAATTATAAAAACCATCCACTGAAAATAGATGCGCGACTTTTGCAAAGCATTCGCCATGATGCAACATTAAGTAAACTAATCCTAAAGCTTGGTATCCCAACAGGCATCCAAATGGTGACAACTTCATTGGCAGGCTTAGTCATTATTGGTTTGGTTAATCATTATGGTGCACATGCCACTGCGGCTTATGGAGCAGTCAATCAGGTGCTGAACTATATCCAGTTTCCAGCGCTATCCATTTCAATTGCGGCTTCTATTTTTGCCGCACAGGCGATTGGTGCTGGCAAGCCCGATTTACTGGCCAAAGTCACCCGAACGGCTTTAGGAATGAATGTCATATTTACTGGCAGTTTGATCACTTTGGCTTACTTATTTTCCAAATATTTAATGGCGCTGTTTATTACCGATCACAGCGTGATTGAGCTTGGGCAGCAACTGTTGTTTATTGTACTGTGGGCTGTTTTATTCTTTGGGGCTAGCGCGATTTTTGCATCAATCATGCGGGCTAGTGGTACAGTGAATGTCCCAATGATGATCAATATTCTGACCATTATTTTAATTGAAGTTCCTTGTGCCTATTGGTTTAGTTCGTTATGGGGCTTAACGGGCATTTGGACGGCTTACGCACTTTCTTTTGTCTGCTTATGTGTATTACAAGCCTCTTATTATCAGTTCGTTTGGAAGAAAACCAAGATCAAAGTCCTTATTTAAAAATTTCTTTGATCCTCAAATAAAAAAGCCATTCTTTAAGAATGGCTTTTTTATGCTTGAAACTTACATCATTTTCGTTGCAATCGCTGCAAGACGTTGATAACCCGTTGGGAATAAACGCTGGAATGTATCCACAACGCGCGCATCTGTACCAATCAGCAGACGGCGTTTGTCTTTCAATACCGCATTAAGAATTTGACGTGCCGCCTCTTCTGGTGGAGTACGCAGGAACTTGTCAAACTGCTTGATGGACTTGTTCGGGTCCATGCCCAGACTCTTCAGGCTGTCATTCATCTTCGCTGCTTTTGCGATATTGGTGCGTATACCACCTGGGTGTACACAAAGAGAACTTACGCCACTCTTTTCAATATCAAGCTCCTGACGCAATGATTCAGTAAAACCACGTACCGCGAACTTGGTTGCGTTATAGGCAGACTGTGTTGGCTGCGAGGTTAGACCAAAAATACTGGAGATATTGATGATATGACCATCTTTGGTTTGCTTAATGAATGGCAAGAATTCCTTGGTGCCGTAAACCACGCCCCAGAAGTTGATACCTACGATCCATTCCAGATCTTCATAGCTTGCACCTTCCACAGTTGAGCCCAAAGCCACACCCGCGTTGTTGAAGATCATATTTACTGCACCATGATCATGTACCGTTTCCTGCGCCCACTGTTTCACCGCATCACGGTTTGAAACATCAAGCACCTTGGTGGTTACAGTCACTGGATATTGTTTTACCAGCTCAACAGTTTGCGCCAGTCCCTTTTCATTGATGTCACTCAATGACAAATGGCAGCCCTGTTTAGCCAATAAAACTGCGAGTTGCTGCCCAATCCCAGAACCTGCACCTGTGATCGCCGCGACTTTATTTTTAAAGTTTTTCATTGCCTATCCTTTGTATAAGGGTCTGTGAAATGCCAACAGACCCTATGAATGAGATGCACATAGTTCGCCCCAATCATGCGTTATCATGTGCAGTTTAAGCTGTAACCAATATAATTTTGACAATACATGTTGTCAATATAGTACAATGGACCTTTAAGACAAATGGCAATAACCAACACCTTACATGTCATAATAGGCCTATTTACATTTTATGGCCGAACATGGTTAAAAGAGACAAGATGGATTTTCAAAATTTGGTTATGCCAGGTCAGCACAACATTGTTGAAATACAGATAACCATGATCTACATGATTTAAAGACTTTTTATTAAGGAACGGTTTTCTCAATGGCAACTCAAGATCGATCGATACGCAAGAAAAATACGACTGATAGTAAAGAACGTCAGTTCAAGGGTCTCTCCTTGACTGAGCGCAAGCAAGCACGCCGTGAAAAACTAATTGAGGCAGGCATTGCCACGTATGGCACACAGGGATTCTTCTCCGTGACGGTTAAGGATGTCTGTAATGAAGCCAAGCTGACTGAACGCTATTTCTATGAATCATTTAAGAAAAGTGAGGAACTATTTCAGACGGTTTTCCTGAAAATGATTGAGAAAATGCAGACCTGCCTGACCCAGGCGGTACTCATGGCTGCGCCTGAACCGAACAACATGGTCACGGCGGGATTGTCCGCCTTACTCAGTACCATTAAGGATGATCCACGCATGGCACGGATCATTTATATTGATGCCATGCTGGTGCAGGATTTACATAACCAGGCCACCATTCAGGAAACCCTGACCCAGTTTGACCGTATTATTCAGGGCTTCGTGATGATCACCATGCCCAATGCCCCACAGAGTGCTGAAGGAGTGTCTTTAATGGCAACAGGGCTGAATGGCTATGTCACGCATATCATTATCCGTTGGGTTTCCGAGGGCTTTAAGCAGCCACTGGAGGATGTTTTGGCGGCCTGCTGTGCAGTGTTCCAGTCCTTTATCGAGACCACAGCCAAAAAAAATTAAAGTCGTTTTACAGTTTTATGACAGATACAGCCCTAAAACCGAGGTAGAGTTAAGCAAATGAATTGCATGGCTTTATTGATCGTTTAACTGTCATCATTTGGTCACTGCTCTGCCCCAAAACTGTCACAATTTATTGCTAAATTCGACTTTATCAGCTCTTTTGCAATGATATTGTCATAATTAATCTTTGTAATAAGCCTGTCATAACTAAAAAACCATATTTAAGGGTATTGCGCTGTGAAAGATGACTATATTTTAATTGTCGATGATGAGCTACCAATCCGCGAAATGATCCATACCTCTCTGGATATGGCGGGCTTCCAGTGTCTACAGGCGGAAGATGCCAAACAGGCGCACCAGATCATC
>NZ_DDAH01000179.1:2124-2575 GCF_002333245.1 Acinetobacter sp. UBA2063 | reverse complement strand
GGCGCACCAGATCATCGTTGATCAGCGCCCCGCACTTATTTTGCTGGACTGGATGCTTCCAGGGGGAGTCAGCGGTGTGGATTTGTGCCGTCGCCTGAAACGTGATGAAAATCTGGCAGAAATCCCAGTCATTATGCTAACGGCTCGTGGGGAGGAAGACCATAAGGTACAGGGTCTCGATGCAGGTGCGGATGACTACATGACCAAACCATTCTCCACCCGTGAACTGGTGTCACGCATCAAGGCGGTGTTGCGCCGTGCCAATGCGCTCAGCGGTGAAAAAGTGATTGATGCCAACGGCCTGATGCTTGATCCTGTCAGCCAGCGAGTTAGTTTTGGAAACAGTATCCTTGAGATGGGCCCGACTGAGTACCGCTTGTTGGCATTCTTTATGACCCATCCTGAACGTGCCTATACCCGTGCCCAATTGCTGGATCAGGTCTGGGGGGGT
>NZ_DDAH01000179.1:435-1995 GCF_002333245.1 Acinetobacter sp. UBA2063 | reverse complement strand
ATGTCTATATTGAGGACCGCACCATCGATGTGCATATCCGTCGCCTGCGCAAGGTGCTGGAACCATTTGGGGTGGATCGTTTTGTACAGACGGTACGCGGTACAGGCTATCGTTTCTCTACACGCGCTGATTTGGCAGCAGGTTAAAATCCTTTATGTATGAACCCTATCCCGTGCCTGAACTGGCACGTGAACACCAGCATTTTCGCTACAGCAGTTTATGGACGTTTGCAAAACAGGATTTAAGGCTGCTGCTGTTTTTCTTATTGATTGCAAGCTTGATTGGATTCGGGGTCGGATACTTCTGGAGCTGTGTTTTTATCGCGTTCGTGGTTTTTTTTGCCCTCCAGCTACGCTCGCTTTATCTGGTCAATGACTGGATTTCCAATCGCCCCTACGATGTGCCACCCAACCTCAATGGTATCTGGGGTGCATTGCTGTTCAATGTCTACCGTGCCCAGCGTCAGGAACGTATTGTTCAGGCGGAAATGGTCGGACTGATCGACCGCGCCCAATCATCTCTGGTGGCGTTGGCTGAGGCAGTGGTCTTGATTGATGACCAGCATCAAATTGAATGGTGGAATCCCGCTGCGGAAAAATTACTGGGGATTAGCCCATTGGACCGAGGGCGTAACTTGCTGGCGATTTTACGCCAACCCAACTTTATTGAATATTTCAAGCATAGTGATCAGGCACCCGATGGCATTCGTCTACAAGTCAAAATGGATGAAGAACATTATGTACAGGTGAAACTGACCCGTTTTGGGGGTGAAAGTCGGTTGCTGGTCGCCTATGACATTACCCGCATGCACAATCTTGAACAAATGCGTAAGGACTTTGTCGATAACATCTCACATGAACTACGAACGCCATTGACCGTGCTCAGTGGCTATATCGAAACCTTTACCGATCAGGATGACATTACCCCACGCTGGAAACGTGCCTTTACCCAAATGCAGTCACAAACCAAGCGGATGAATGCATTGGTCAACGATTTATTATTACTCTCCAATTTAGAAAATAATAAGAAAGTGGCAAAAAATCAGATTATTGATATGGCCAATTTAATGAACCAGATCTTCGATGATGCCCGTGCCTATAATCTGGATTATGGTCATACCCTGAATCTGGATATTGATAGCCACTGTGACCTCATCGGTTCAGATATGGAAATTGCCAGTGCATTCAGCAACCTGATTACCAATGCCATTAAATACACCCCTAAAGGTGGCATTATCACCATTGGCTGGCATGAAGATGGTGATCACGCCTACTTTACAGTGCAGGACACTGGTATTGGTATTAACCCCAAACACCTGCCTCGCCTCACCGAACGTTTCTATCGGGTGGACAGCGCACGTAGCCGCCAGACAGGCGGAACAGGTCTGGGCCTCGCCATTGTCAAACATGTGCTGATGCAACATGGCGCATATCTGGAAATCAGCTCGAAGGAAAATGAGGGTTCCACCTTTACCGCAGTTTTTCCGAAAGAACGTTTATATCGTATGATATAAAGAGCTACCCACGTTGTACCAAATGTAAAAAAGCCCGACATCCTGTC
>NZ_DDAH01000179.1:0-326 GCF_002333245.1 Acinetobacter sp. UBA2063 | reverse complement strand
AAAAAAGCCCGACATCCTGTCGGGCTTTTTTGTATTTCGCACTTTAGGTATAACTCCTGTCCTACCTCACGTCCTGATGCCTGAACTTATCATTTTTGTTTTATGTTCTGGAACTTCCTGTTCCTGATGGGTTCATAATAGGCAATTTTCTAGTGTATGAAAATGCGCCATTCACTGGAATTGGTGTAAGAAAAAGCGTACAGGGTTTTGTCTTATCCAATATTCTTTTCAAAACCTAACGACATCAATTGACGTAGTAGATAAATTCGTACTTTACTATAAATCACAGATAATTACATAATCATATTAGGACTTACGCATTGACG
>NZ_DDAH01000130.1:0-13419 GCF_002333245.1 Acinetobacter sp. UBA2063 | reverse complement strand
TACTTTTTTTAAACGTGGCTGGAAACGCTTTTATCTGAAATGGTATCAAGATAGCCACCCATCAGCTCAACAACTCTGCCCTAAAACAGTCGCGCTGTTGGAAAGTATTCCTTCAGTAAAAGCAGCCATGTTTACTGAACTACCATCTGGTAGTTATCTTGGTAAACACCGTGACCCTTATGCGGGTTCTGTTCGCTACCACTTGGGTTTAGTCACACCGAATAGCGATGACTGTTTCATTGAAGTCGATCAAGAGCGTTATTCTTGGAGAGATGGTGAAGCAACTGTTTTTGATGAAACTTATGTTCATTGGGCACATAATCAAACAGATGAAACACGTATTATCTTATTCTGTGATATTGAACGTCCAATGAAATGGGGTTGGGCACAGAAAGTAAATCATTGGTTCGGACGAAACGTGATGTCTGCTGCAAGTTCACCCAATGATGATCAAGATAAAACTGGTTTCATTAACCGTATCTTCAAATATGGGTATGCTGTACACGCCTATGGTCGTGAATTAAAACAACGTAATCGTCGTTTGTACTATGTGTCTAAATGGTTATTATTCGGCATTATTATTGGTCTAATACTTTTACCTAGCTTTTTATAATCAGTTTTTATAAAAAAAGAGATGCTGAGCATCTCTTTTTTTGACATTAAATATTTATTTGGGCGGCTGAGCACTCGCCGTTTGCACTGCCGCTTCACCGATTAAAGCAACTTTTGCTTTCTCTTGGCTTCTGGCTGATAAAGCAGGATTAGATGCAACGATACGATTAATATTGGCAGAATTTGCAGGTGCAATTGCCGCAGTTTGCAACACGATTGGACGATTACCTATGTCACCGAGAGTATAACGAATACCTGTACGTGGACTAATCACGGTGGTAACTTCACGTTTAACCTGTGCCTCAGCAGTAGTCGCTCCTTTTGCTGCAAGCACTTTATCGACCGTAGTCGTTTGAGGAACGTTGTCTGCAAGTGCAACGCCAGATAATGCAGCACTCGCTAAAATTAAAAGTTGTAATGGCTTTTTCATTGTCTTCCCGCTTTTAATGCGAATCCAATTAAGGAGGATAATTCTCATAATAAAACTACAAAGTTGCTCTAGACACAAGTTACTTCTCGTAAAAAAAGCAGAGCGAATGCTCTGCTTTTTACTTAAATATAAACTAAGGTAAAAATTTAGATCTTACCGTGGCATTGTTTATATTTTAAACCTGAACCACACGGGCATGGCGCATTACGGCTTTCTGGTACTGGAAATACTGCATTTCCAGATAAGCTACCACTCTCTTCAGAAATCGTCACTTCACCTGTTAAACCATCTACATCATCATGTTCAAAAGAAAGACGCATAGATTCAGCTTGACGTTGTTGTTGAGCTTCTAATTCAGCTAACTCTTCTGCTGTCGGTACGTGAACGCGGGATAGATCAGTTACAACATCTGATTTAATAATACCCAGCATATTCACGAACAAATTAAACGCTTCTTTCTTATACTCTTGCTCAGGATTTTTCTGAGCATAACCACGTAAATGGATGCCTTGACGTAGATAATCCATCGCTGCCAAATGATCTTTCCAATGACGATCAAGTGAGTTCAACATAAAGTGACGTTCAAGCATTGCAGCTGACTCATCACCCATTTGCTCACGGCGTTGACGATAACGTGCAATTACTTCATCAGAAATACGTGCGACCAAGCCTTCCTCGTCTAAACGACGATCTTGATCAAGCCATTGCTGAACAGGAAGCTCAATACCTAGATCTGTACGTAGTGCATTTTCTAGACCTTGAATATCCCATTGATCATGAATTGATTCAGGTGGAATAAAGTTAGCAATTACCCCTTTCATCACTTCATGGTGCATTTCCTCAATGTAGGCCTGTAGTGTGCTTTCCGCCAGAATCTCATCACGCTGCGAATAGATAATCTTACGCTGTTCATTATTGACATCATCATACTTCAACAGGTTCTTACGAATATCGAAGTTACGTGCCTCAACCTTGCGCTGTGCATTTTCAATGGAACGGCTCACCATCTTGTGCTCAATGGCTTCATTTTCCTGTAAGCCCATTGCACGCATCATCGCCACCACACGATCACCAGCGAAGATACGCATCAGGTCATCTTCAAGCGACAGATAGAAACGCGACACACCAGGGTCACCCTGACGGCCCGCACGACCACGTAGCTGGTTATCAATACGGCGTGATTCATGACGTTCAGAACCAATGATGTGCAGACCACCCGATGCCAGAACATCTTCATGGTCTTTTTCCCACTGTGCCTGCAAACGTGCTTCATCTTCAGGGGTTGGGTTTTCAATTTTCGCCAGCTTGGCTTTCCAGTTACCGCCGAGCAAGATATCCGTACCACGACCCGCCATGTTGGTGGCAATGGTCACCGCATTTGGACTACCCGCCTGTGCAATAATATCTGCTTCACGTTCGTGCTGTTTGGCGTTCAATACTTCATGGTGAATCCCAGCCTGCAACAGTTTGGCAGACAGGATTTCACTGGCCTCAATGGTGGCTGTACCAATCAGGATTGGCGCAACACCCTGCTGACGGATATTGGTGATTTCCTCAATAATGGCACTGTATTTACCATTACGGTTTAAATAAATCAGGTCATTGTGGTCCTGGCGCACCATTGGACGGTGTGTTGGAATAATCACCACATCCAGACCATAGATTTCTTTCATTTCCGCTGCTTCAGTATCGGCAGTACCCGTCATCCCTGAAAGCTTTTTATACAGACGGAAATAGTTCTGGAATGTTGTGGTTGCCAGCGTCTGGTTCTCAGGCTGAATTTCCATGTTCTCTTTGGCCTCAACGGCCTGATGCAGACCTTCCGACCAACGGCGGCCAGGCATGGTACGGCCCGTGCTCTCATCCACAATGATGACTTCTTCTTTTTGTGACTGTGGATTAATGCCAATGATGTAATGCACGTTCTTTTGATAGAGATAATGGGCACGAATCGCCGCAGTCACATGGTGAACCAGATTCAGGTTGGCTGCTGAATACAGGCTTTCACCTTCCGCCAGCAGCCCCATACGAATCAATTCCTGTTCAACGGTTTCATAACCGATTTCAGTCATTTCAACTGAACGCTGTTTTTCATCGACCCAAAAATGTCCACCATCGGCCACTTTTTCTTCTTTCTGTGGACGTAGTTGCGGAGGAATACTGTTGATTAACTGGTACAGATGGGAAGAGTCTTCACTCTGCCCTGAAATGATCAATGGCGTACGCGCCTCATCAATCAGGATTGAATCCACTTCATCAATGATGGCATAGCTGAGACCGCGCTGTTTTTTCTCTTGCAGAGAAAACACCATGTTGTCACGAAGATAGTCGAAACCAAATTCGTTGTTGGTCCCGTAGGTAATGTCTGAATTATAGGCCTGTGCCTTTTCGGCAGGCATTTGCATGGAGTAAATTACCCCAATGCTTAAACCTAAAAATTCGAATAAAGGACGGTTTAACTCAGCATCACGTTGTGCCAAGTAGTCGTTCACGGTAATGACGTGAACACCCTGACCACTCAAGGCATTGAGGTAAGAGGCCAGTGTACCCATCAGGGTTTTACCTTCACCTGTACGCATTTCGGCAATCTTGCCTTCGTGCAGGGTGATACCACCAATCAACTGCACATCATAATGGCGCATGCCCATGACACGCTTTGCCGCCTCACGGCACACCGCAAAGGCTTCAGGCAATAATTTATCTAAACTTTCACCGTTCTGAAAACGTTGTTTGAATTCTGGAGTTTTTGCAGAGAGGTCTGCATCGCCAAGAGCAGATATCGTCGGTTCCAGCGCATTGATTTGTTCAACAATTTTACGCATGCGTTTGAGCTCACGCTCATTTTTTGTACCGAAGATACCTCCGATCAGACTTGCCAACATGAATAAACTCTCTAATCCTGTTTGTTATAGGGTTTGTCGTAAAGATCAACAAACTCTAGGTCGGTTAATTTTTTCTTGGTTGTTATTATGGAGCCAGAAATAAGAACTACAAGTGCTTTGCATCCAAACAGGTAAAAAAATCTGCGAGGCGATTCTGACAGGCATAACCAAAGAGCGTTAATGTAGCAAATTTGCATTTAAGTTACATCGATTTGCCTATGAAATTCTGATCATTTTTTTATCCTCAACACCTCGCCTATATATGAAAAACTTATAATCAAATAAAAAAACAATGATTTGATTCATATATAAATTGGCGCATAGTAAGAAGACACAGCATCAGATAAGCAGAATGAGGAGACCAAGAATGAGCTTACGTTTAGGTGATATAGCCCCAAATTTCCAACAAGAATCAAGCGAGGGCATTATTGATTTTTATGAGTTTCTAGGGGATGACTGGGGAATCCTGTTTTCACACCCAGCAGACTACACACCTGTCTGTACTACTGAGTTGGGTTATACCGCCAAGCTGAAAGATGAGTTTGCAAAACGTGGCGTCAGGGCAATTGCACTGTCTGTGGATGATGTTGAATCACATAAGGGCTGGATTCAGGACATTAACGAGACCCAGAACACTACAGTGAATTTCCCGATTATTGCAGATAAAGACCGCAAGGTGTCTGAGCTTTATGGTTTTATCCATCCAAATGCCAGCGAAACCTTAACGGTACGTTCCCTGGTGATTATTGACCCGAACAAGAAAGTTCGCCTGATCATCACCTACCCTGCCTCAACAGGTCGCAACTTTAATGAAGTGTTGCGTGTGGTGGATTCACTGCAACTGACTGACAAGCATAAAGTGGCAACACCTGCCAATTGGCAACACGGTGAGGATGTGGTGATTGTGCCATCACTGAAAGATGAAGAGGAAATCAAGCAGCGCTTTCCTAAAGGTTATAAAGCAGTGAAACCTTATTTAAGACTGACACCACAGCCTGAGTAAAAAAATAATGTGTCCAATGCCTACAGCTATTGGACACATTTAAAAGATTTAGACCAATTTTAATTGTTCTGTATTAGTTTGCGTTCGGACTTTGGCGAAATGTAAAACTTCCGATAATCGCGCATTTTTACCCAACCACTCGTAAAAAGTTGATTCGCCTAATAACACATAATGCCATTGTCGTTCTTCTCGATAATCAGCCGATAAATGATTAATTCGTTCACACCATTGCACAGCAGCTTTGAGTTTACGTTGAACATTCGGATGATTGACCTGTTGCTGTGCTTTGGTTTCGACTAAATAGATGTCTTTATCTGTTCGCACTAAAAAATCAGGTGAATAAAATGCAGGCATACCATCAGTATTGATATAACGTAAATGGACAAAATGATGGCGATTCTCACTGACTTTACAAAAGGCTTGGATATTTGAATCTATTAATGCCGCTTCAATAAAGGCTTTTTCCAAGCCACCACTACGAGTCGGATAAGATAAACGCTGATAAATACATTTCTGTACTTCAAGCGAACTGCCCTCTCGCATCGGCAATTTTTCCACTTCGGACAAATGACGGTAATTTATCTGTATTTCGCCTGTAATTTCTGTATCTTCTGCTTGGACTAAGGCTTCAGAAAATATCCGTACAATATGCTGCATTACAGGATCAAGCAGTAAAATCCGCCAATTTTCATCATCCAAAGGTTCAAATGGGATACTAAACAGTTGCTCCCGAATATATTGGTCAATCCAAGCTGTTAAATATACCGTACCTGTTTGTAAATATGGGTTTGCTGCATGATGTGAAACCCGATTACCTTTATTGACAGAATAGTTTAATGCTTGTCCAATTCGCCGAGTTAAACGGCTTAAATAATCATTATAGCCTGCAACATTCATGATAGAACCATCGACCCGATAATCCCCAAATAAGGTACTGGCAAGTAAATCCTGTGATACGAATATATCACCTTTACCAAGCATGTCTTTAAGCTGCTTAATTGGCATGGCTTTAAAACTGGCAAGCTGTTTAACTTCTAATTGATGACTAATATATTCATCTTGTTCCTGCAAAATAAAAGGGATAGCAAAATCATAATCCTGATAATTTTCCACCAATCCAACAGAAATTAAATCCCCGACACTACTTGTACCGTCACTATCTTCGGTAATTTCTCCGACTAAACCATCTTGCATTAAATCATTATAAAAATCCTGAAAAACAGGGTGTTCTACAATAGATAAAATATCCAGCATGTTATTCGGTTCTTGTTTTTGGTTAATACGTTGTCGATTTTCTTTTTTCAATTCGCTATATTCAGCATCACGCCACATTAAACGCAAACCACGCCCAATAGTTTGCTCAAGTAAAATCTGTGCTTGTGAACTGCGTAACGGTACAATCACACAAATATTACTAACATCAAAACCCTCTCTTAGCATCAAAACGCTGACAATGACACGAGGTTTAGCATGTTTATCCACATCAAATAGGCGTTCTCGCACCACTTCCCAGTCTTTTTGTCCCAATTCGGCTTTTTTACCTGAATCAACCGACATCACTTCATCTTCTGCCAGACCCTCATCTTGCAAAAATTGCGTGACCAAAGGCGATACGGTGGTATCTTCACATACCACCAGCATTTTAGGGTGGCGATTGGAGTCAATTTGAGCAAAATCCTGTTCCAGCTTACGTAATTTGGCTAATCCTGCCCGTAGCATTACCCGTTGTCCTTCGGATAAAATCGGATTACCTGAATCATCTCGCTCAGCTTTAAACTCTAGCGGTAACGCGCCAATTTCCTTGCGCTTATCTAAAGCTAACGACTTGACCAACCCTGCTTTCATTGCCATTTTTAAATCAAAATCGACAATAATATGCGGGAAAAATTGTTTTTTCTTATTCTTACCACTACCAATATCATTATATGGCGTGGCTGAAAAATCTACTTGGACAAACTGCCGACCTTTTTTAGCGGCAATTGTAGTTAAACTTTTTTGCCATTCTACTTCTGTGGCTTCACCACCTGATTTTATTTCGTGAATATGATGGGCTTCATCATTAAACACCATCAATTCGGGTAAATCAGCCAAATAATCTAAAACTTTACCACGAGCAAAACGCTTATCTAAAGTATCCAAGCTATTGCCTGCGGTTTTGGCAGGTGTTAAAGGCAAAATATCTTGAATCAACCTTACAGGGTCAATATCTCCCCCTTGTGCAGTCAGTTCTTCTTCCTCCTCTATTTCAGTATTATCCGTCAATAAATGCCAGTTGCTAATCGCTAATAGTCCACCACCTACCGCTTTTAAACCGATATTTTCTTTATCACAGACATTATTTTTTACAAAGCTAAAGATTTTCTCTTGATATTGTTCAGGGCTAAATAATTCAGCATATAACGCCACATCAGAAGTATTAAAATCTCGTTCACCATTTTTAATTTTGCCACAAAAGGCATCAAGTAAACGGTCATAGACAATCAGACCAGGCGCAACAATCATAAAATATCGGGTAAAGCGTTTATCTTCGGAATATTCCTGTTTATTGAGCAATTGCCAGACCATCAGGGCTTGTAACACCCATGTTTTCCCCGTGCCTGTTGCCATTTTTAGGCAATATTTTGGGTGTTGGTGTTTAACTTGGCTAATCTCATGTAAGCGATTACCTGTTAATAATTCATCGGGAACAACTTGTTGATATAAATCTTGTAAATGCCGTGCCTGTAAAACTTCATGAGCATAAATGCTATTTAAAATCGCCTGTTTTTGCCCTTGATGAAAATTAAAACGTCTAGCCGCACAATAATCCTGATGAAACCAAAATTTTAATAATTCTGCGGTCATGGGCGTAACCATATCGAGAATATCAGCGACACCTTGCTCTAAACCAATACAGAGCTGTTGAACAGTTTTGGTGAGCTTTTCGGCTAAAATAAGTTGGCTATTTTCACTGTTTTTGGCGTTATTTTTCATTCTGCCAACTCCTGCACCACTTCCGCTTCAAAACCAAACACATCTACCGCACGGATACACACTTTACGTTTACCTTGTTTATGAGGAATATCTAAAGTGGTTTGGGTCGTTACTCGTAAAGGGTCGCCATCATTATCGGTATTGCCCCGATAATCCTGCCATATTGAACGGAACACTTGACCATCATAATCAGGATCAATTGCCCAATATTCAATTAAAGCCAATGGCTCTTTATTCATCACCTTTAATAATTTTTCTCGGTTCTTTTCATCTAAATTAATGGCTTCGGGCGACAATAAAACATAGTTGTCCAGTTGAATGGTTAAGCGTTCATTTTCTGCCAAGATGTTACGTTGAATTGGTTTCACGGTGAGATATTGCAAACTGGCAAAACGTACACTATTTTTTAACTTTTCCAGACTGCCTTTCTTCTTTAATCTATCGAGTAAATCAGGCGGAATCACTAAAACTTCTAATCGCTCATCATTTAAAGCGGTAATATATTGAGCAATCGCAGGCTCAAAGTTCCAACCTAAAACGATCACTTTATCCCATCCACCCATTAAGTTATCCCGCAGGGCAATCGCTTTATTTAAGGTGGCAAGTCCTGTCATTTTGCTTGGACTATCGGCTAAAACTAAAGTTTTACCAATCCGTCCTAAATTTCGGTTCGGGTTATCTTCGGGGGCTAATGGTAAAGCACCATATAACTGCACCACGATTTGAGCTAAATCCCCTATACGGAATTTACTGCGTCCAAATGCAGCTTTGGCAGCTTCAATTTGATAATCGCCAATCGCTTGATATAAAAATGGTTTGGCATTTTGGTCAATTAAACGCTTTCGCATAATCATACAGGCAGGTTTACCTATATCGGATGTTATCCAACGTCTGCCTAAGCGTTCGGCGACGGCTGCGGTTGTCCCTGAACCACCGTTAAAGTCAGCAATTAGGTCATTTTCACTACTTGATGCTTTTATTATTCTTTCAAGTAATAATTCGGGTTTCTGAGTAGCATAACCTGTACGCTCAGTTACTCCTGATTGTAAACTATTTATATCAGTCCAATAGTCTTCAGGAATTTTACCCTCATCTAAATAATATTTATAATACCTTGTTTCACCATCAGAATTTTTTGTACCATAAACTAATCTATAAGGTCTATTATTTTCATCTACTTCTATTCTTCCACCAAAACTGGTTTTCCCTGACTTCATTTCAATTTTTATATTATCCGCATAAAAATTATATTTATTTATATCTTTAGAGTAGAATAAAATAGTATTATGTTTACGACCAAACATCTTTTTTGATTTTGCTCCTTGAGAAAAACACCAAATTATTTCATTTAAAAGATTATCTTTCCCAAAAATTTCATCTAAAACTATCTTTACATAATGCCCCACATGCCAATCTAAATGCACATAAATTGAACCTGTATCGCTGAGTAACTCACGCATTAAAATCAAACGTGGGGTAATCATTTCCAAATACGATGCTGTGCCGTTATGCCACATATCAGAATAAGCAAACTGTTCAAACACTGTGGGACGTTGTTCTAGTTCTACATCAGGCAAAACAACTTTGGTCCGATAATCCGCTTTAGAATCAAAAGGCGGGTCGATGTAAATTAAATCAACTTTTCCTCGTAGGCTTGGCGTGTGTTCATCGCCTGCCAAAAGTGCAGCCATGGCTAGCAAATTATCACCATAAACCAAACGATTAACCCAATCTTGTTGCCCTCTGTGCTGTTGGCGTTGTTGGTTATAAATCCAATCATCCATTACACTGTCTTTGGCAGGTAACACCCATTCACGAGTTTGTAAGCTAACCCGATGTTTCCCTTCTAGGCTTTCTAAGATTTGTTCCGCCTGTTTGCGTCCCTTTGCCACAATTTCGGGCAGTTGTTCCAAAAGTGTTTTTGCCATTTTCTAAAGTTACATTAATTACTAAACCATAGTTTAGTTTAAAGATGAACTAACAGTAAAGCCGTTAAACTATAGTTTAGTTATCACTTTATTCTTAGAGGCATGACTAGTGAAAAGCTATTATTTGCCCAACGCCTGATTGCAGCTATGCAAGCTCAAGGCTATCAACCTAAACCTGCCATTTTGGAAAGGGAATTCAACTTGCGTCATTTTGGTGAACCTGTAACATTGCAGGGTGTACGTAAATGGTTAATTGGTACAGCTATTCCCTCAGCAGACAAACTACTTACATTAGCTAAATGGCTAAATGTTCCACCTGAAGAATTAGCATTTGATAAAGATATGCAAAAAGCAATTGAACAACGAGAAATTAATTGGCAAGAAGAGATCGGCTATAAAGATAAAGAGATTTTTGAAGCATTTCTAGCACTTCCAACACCACAAAAAAAGATCGTTCGTGAAGTTATCGTAGCGTTTGCTAAAGCCTATATAAATACAGAATAAGCTTAACTTCTTTTTTACAAAAAAGATTGTGGCCTCTAAGTCATTCAGTTATAAAAATAACTTTCTAATACAGAATGAAAAATCACCATGATCTACAATATCCATCATCTCACTTGTGGCAGCTTCTGCCCTGTTTGCGCCCCTATGTTTGGACAAAAAGGCTGGAGAGCCCATTTAGTCTGCCACTGTCTACTGGTTGAGACTGATCTGGGGCTGGTCCTGATTGATACAGGTTTGGGTACACAAGATTATTTACATACTCAACAACGTCTAGGCTCATTGCTGACCAAATTCGGCACGATTGTGCCCGATATTCATTTGAGTGCTTTCCACCAGATTCAACGGCTTGGTTATAGTCTGGATGATGTAAAACACATTTTTGTTTCACATCTTGACTTTGACCATGCAGGCGGAATTTCGGATTTTCCAAATGCAACCGTGCATGTATTGGCATCTGAATTTAATGCCACTCAATCTTTATCACTCAAAGGGAAAAATCGTTATAAAACAGAACAGTTTAAATATCATCGTTACTGGAATTTTGCTGAACAGGCTGATGGTGAAGCTTGGTTTAATTTAAAAAGGGTTCAAGGTCTTCCTTTTTTCCAAGATGAAATATTGATGATTCCATTGATCGGTCATACGCTTGGACATAGTGCGATTGCAGTCAAAAAACAGGATGGCTGGATTTTATTCTGTGGAGATGCCTATTTTTCCCATTTGGAACTCAACCCTAAAAACAGGTTAAGAGCATTGGACTTTACAGAACGATTACTGGCTGAGGATAACCAACAACGTTTACACAATCTGAAGCACTTACAATATCTGGCTCAACATGAACCGAGTATTGAGTTAATTTGTGCACATGACCCAGTTGAATTCAATCGTTACCAATAATATGCATAAGATACTGATTACTATTACTTTCATATCATCCCTAAGCTTAGGTGGTTGTATGAAACATTCAAGTCTGGAGGAGCATCAAAGGCCCCAGCATTGGGGAGCACTGATTTCAGATACACATAATTTTTACCAGATCAGTCCTGATGTTTTTCGCAGTGAACAACCCAGCAACCAGTTAATCCCTTTCCTGAAAAAACATCAAATTGGCACTGTCCTCAACCTGCGCGCAAGAAATGAAGATGCCAAGGTTTTAAGAGATCAGCCTTTTAATCTGGTACACATTCCAATCAATACTTGGGCAATCAATCGTAAAGACTTGTTAGAAGCAATGCGTGTTATTCAAACTGCTAAACAACAAAACCAGAAAATCTTAGTGCATTGCTATCATGGTTCTGACCGCACAGGCGCGACCATTGCCATGTATCGAATTATTTTTGAGCATTGGGCAATTGAAGATGCGGTTAAAGAAATGAAACAAGGAGGATACGGCTATCATATCATTTGGAAAAATATTGACCATCTTTTCACCCCTGAAAATGTAAAATGGATTCAACAACAACTTTCAAATCCAGCACCTATTTAGATTACGAGATGCACTTTAGATTAAATCCAATTTTTAGAGAGATAGATGTTGGGGGTGTAAGATTTGTTTCTTTAATTTTGGATTTTATGCATTTTTTATTGGGCTTTAAAAAACCTAATTTTATAAGTTGAATGGTAAGCTAAGAAATACGAACTAACTTGAAGAATTGGCAAAAACAGAGTTACTAAGTAATAGTTTAAAAACTTCAGAATCACCACCATCGCTATCCGTGACCAATAAAAATACCTCACCATCAGATGTCGACTCTAGCCATGTAATTCCTTCTACTTTAATAGCAAGAGTTTGTTCTTTCGAATCCTGAATCAAATGTGTATATAAAATTTTACCCTCTGGTGAGAAAATTAAAATAAAACTGCCTAGCACTGCGCCATCATCATAAGTATTTAATGTTTGCTCAACCGCAGCGGTGGCGATAATTAGATTTTTCTCCACCAGAAAATAAGCATCAGAAATACCACTTGCTGCCCCTTCAAGCTCTGGTCATGTAAGATTAAATGAATTTTTCAGCGAACTTTCTAATGATTTTCCATTTTGAAGTTTTATTAAATCAAAGACTAAAACACCATGAAAACGATTAATATTGCCACGTTGAAAGATGTATAAATTGTTTTGATCTGAACAAACTGCTTCTATATTGAGATCAGCGCCACCAGTCAACGCCAAACAATGTTCTAAAAAATCATAATCCGAGGTATCAAGTAAAACATGAACCTGATTATTAACTGGATTATACAATAATGCTTTTTTTCGATTTTCTGTAGAACCTGAACCCATCACTAGTAACTGAGGTTGTCCATCGAAGCGAATACAGCTAAGCGCTTCAAAGTCTGGTTTAGTTTTTTTACTAAACATCCTCAGAGTCGTATATTCAGAATGTTCAAATAATGGAATTTTTTCAAAATTAGTCGCACGATTGATGTTATTTTTTCGATCGGTTTTGAGTAAGTACCCCACATCATCTCCAACCAAGTAGAGATCATCTCCCACACAAGCCGCGCCAGAAAGCGCACTAACACTCGAATCCTCTGAAAATATAAAGTGTTCTAATATCTTAAACCCGCTACTCATATTGTACTCACTGCCCGCAGAAATAGAACACTTGTAACAAGGTCAAAACCAGACGCTTTCCAGCTTTGATCTAGTCGTTTATCTTTTGTTATCGCTGATCAAGTGGAACCCAATCAATCACCCACGCTGATTTCATATTTAAACTTTCATCAGAGGTAATTTTTTTACGTGCGGCATCAGCAGTCTCACGATCTTTGGATGGCCCCACCATAATCCGAATTCCCTTGGAAGTCGGGCTGGTGGTGACTTTATAACCTTTGGCGCGCAACTTGGACACCACTGTATCGGCGTTGGCCTGGTTTGCCGCCAACGCCACCTGTACCATCCAGTTTTTGTCACCATTTTCCAGAAGCTGACGGGCTTTTTCAGCCTCAGCCTTTTTCTTGGCATCTTCCTCAGTTTTACGTTTCTTTTCTTCAGCCGCTGCTTTCTTCTCTGCTTCAGCCTTGCGCTTGTCTTCCTCAGCTTTTTTATCCGCTTCAGCCTTGCGTTTTTCTTCAGCCGCTGCTTTC
>NZ_DDAH01000097.1:1311-3002 GCF_002333245.1 Acinetobacter sp. UBA2063 | reverse complement strand
AGGTCGGGGAGGATGTCAAACAAAATTACACTGTGGCGAGGGGCATGCAGTACAATCATCCTATGTTTTTTTTAATTAGGTTACCATTATGTCTGTGCAACGACTACGTGTCACCTCACGCTATTGCGAAGTTGCAATTTCAGGAAATCAGGTTCATCTGGCTGGACAACTGGCAGATGACACCAGCCTGGATATTGGCGCACAGACCCAGCAAACCTTAGACAACATTGACCGTTTACTGTCTGAGGCAGGCACAGACAAAACCCATATTCTATCTGTGTTTATTTTCCTGAAAGACATTGAAAAAGATTATGCGACCATGAATGCCGTTTGGGATGCGTGGATTGCTGAGGGGCATCCCCCAGCACGTACCTGTGTGGAATCCAAGCTCTATGCGCCTGATGTTCTGGTGGAAATGACCGTCACGGCAGTGCGTCCAGACTAGGACGATTTCACCGCCAGAACGTTGTATTTTATCGCGCGCTCCGCCGCCTGTGGCATGGTCACTGGTGTAGCGGTTCTTGGTGTAGCACGCGCGAACAGATCAGGAATCAGGTCTTCCCGTAATTCCTGTTCAGTTGGAATCGCGCTGTAACGCAATACACGGTATCCAGCCAGTTCCAGCAGACTGTCCTGATAATGTTTTTGTTGCAGGCGATTGACATACGACTGGTCTGCGATCTCAATGATGGCAAGCACCTGATGCTGCTGGTCCAGCACCACAAAATCGGCAACCAGCCCCTGATACTTACGGCGGGTATGGGCAAACTTTGTGGTGAGCAAGGCATCAAAAGACACATGCGCCAATACGGTATGCCGTGGCAAAACCGCCTTTAAACGCATCAGGGTAATCTGTTCAGAAATATTCAGGATACCACGTCGTTTCAGTGGGCTGTCCTGACGCCGATTTTGGTGCAAACTTCGAACTGCAAATACTGTAATAAACAGTAGCGCAACTATTGTTATGAAATAATACATTTCTAACCAATCCCTTTAGATTTTTTATAATCATTTTGGCTTTGATGCCAATTTTTTTAATCAAGAGCGAGCGATAGTAAAGTCATTTTCGCAGTACAAACTTAAATTTTTTAATCGTGTTTGAACAGCCGACCAAAGTCGTAAAAGCGTCCTGCACCTTTATTTATAATCATCCTGCGGGGAATATTCAACTCGATATTGTCAGTATATGTTTCTATAAATTGTAGTTTTACCAATCATTCGTGACTACCCCCTCATTTGTGTATCAAAAGGAAAGCATGAAAGACTCAGGCTTTCCCAAACTCAACTCAACGATGGGCCTTAGACTTTGGTTTTGGCTTTGCCGAGAAAGGTCGTTTCTCACCTGTTTCACGCGGTGGCAAGCCCGTATGCTGGGTCAGAATCTGCCCTTTTTGTGGACGTTTCTGGCCTGATTGCGGCTGTCCTGTACGTTTTGCGGAATCTCCCGCCACAGTGGAGTTCTTCTTGCGAGCAGACTTATATTCCCCCTCAGCGGTTCCCTGTGGCTGGTAGGTCGGAATCAGGTGCTGTTTGGAATTTCCAATCAAATCCGAACGTCCCATTTCCTTTAAGGCTTCACGCAATAGAGGCCAGTTGTTTGGATCATGGTAACGCAGGAATGCCTTATGCAAACGGCGACGTTTCTCACCCTTAACAATATCCACATTTTCAGTGTAACGCGCCACCTTTGA
>NZ_DDAH01000097.1:0-1226 GCF_002333245.1 Acinetobacter sp. UBA2063 | reverse complement strand
GTGGGTTTTTACCTGAATAATACATGGTGGTGGCGGTGGCCATTGGCGATGGATAGAACGTCTGTACCTGATCGGCACGGAAACCGTTCTTCTTCAACCAGACCGCCAGATTCATCATGTCATAGTCGGTTGTACCTGGATGTGCAGCAATAAAGTATGGAATCAAATACTGTTCCTTACCCGCTTCCTTACTAAAACGCTCAAACATTTGCTTAAAGCGGTCATAGGTACCAATTCCAGGTTTCATCATCTTGGAGAGTGGCCCCTGTTCGGTATGCTCAGGCGCAATCTTCAGGTAACCACCGACATGGTGCTGTACCAGTTCCTTGACATATTCAGGATTGAGTACCGCAAGGTCATAACGCAGGCCAGAACCAATCAGAATCTTCTTCACACCCTTGATTTCACGTGCCTTACGGTACAGCTGAACCAGTGGCGCATGATCGGTGTGCAGGTTCTGGCATACGCCTGGATAGACACAGGATGGCTTACGACAGTTCTTCTCAATTTCAGGATCATTGCAGTGCAGACGGTACATATTGGCGGTTGGACCACCCAAGTCTGAAATAATGCCTGTAAAATTCGGTGCAGTATCACGGATCTTTTCAATTTCACGTAAAATCGAGTCTTCCGAACGGTTCTGGATAATCCGCCCCTCATGCTCCGTAATCGAACAGAATGTACAGCCACCAAAACAGCCACGCATGATGTTGACAGAGAACTTGATCATGTCAAATGCAGGGAAACGTGCATCCCCATAGGCAGGGTGTGGTAAACGTGCATACGGCAAGTCAAACACGTAATCCATTTCCTCTGTGGTCAGTGGAATAGGCGGTGGATTAATCCAGACATCACGTTCACCGTGGCGTTGAACAAGGGCACGCGCATTGCCTGGATTGGTTTCAAGATGCAAAATACGGTTGGCATGGGCATACAGCACATGGTCATTCGCCACCTCTTCAAATGAGGGCAAACGAATCACCGCCAGTTCACGTGGTGGCAGTTTATGCTTAATTGCCTTGGATGGTGCAGCTCTCAGTTGCACAATCTGGGTATCAGGGTCTAACTGATTGCCCTCACGTACAATTGGATTTGCCACAATTTCTTTCTGGAAATTTTGATATTGGGCTAAGGAATTGCCTTTTTCTTTCTCAACCTCGCAACCATCAATGTCTTCTGTCATCACATACGGATTGATGATGGGATCGACACGTCCAATGGTATCG
>NZ_DDAH01000126.1:8434-11317 GCF_002333245.1 Acinetobacter sp. UBA2063 | reverse complement strand
AAGATCAGCTCGAACCAAGATAATTGGGAATTCAGGCAGCACTTTTATTGCAAGCAAGTACAGATTTTATCTGTACGATGAGAAAAACAAGAGTAAGTAAAGTGATAAGGGATTACCACTTTACTCTAACAGAGATTAAGCAGGCTCAGCTGTAAATCCACGATCACCGAGAGTGGCAATGACTTTATCCTGACTAACCGTTGTGTTGATTTCAACGATACGGTTTTGTAAATCAATATCGAGTGATGCATTCGAGTCGAGCTCTTTAATTGCAGTAGTAATGCCTCGTGCACAACCACCACAAGTCATATTAGCGATGTGAAATTTCATATGTTGCTCCTTTTTAACAAAATATTTGTTTAAACCATTAGAACAGTAACTCTAAACTTTCACCATACAACCAGCCTTTCTCTGAATCAGTTACTTGCTGTAACTTAGTCTGTTTACATCCATAGTTTTCATCAGAGTATTCTAAAGCATAGCGTTCTAATGACTACAGTAAAAGTACTTAACCAACATTAACGTGACTTAAAAATGACATTTTTGTCATCTACGATAACTTTGAAATTTATAAGATAGTTATTTCAATCAATAGTAGTGAACTGAATAGATGAGACTCTTATGGATTGAAGCTAAAAACCGGTGACTACCTTTAATGTATAAATGCCTTATGATGCGATTTTACTGTTCTGATTGTCGTAAGTTGGCAGTCCAGTAGAAACTTTATTGCTCAGCTACAAAAGATAAATGCAGTAATGTTAAATTTCCTCAATTCCCTTATTTTGAAATTCTCTTATTCAATACCCACGACAGTGGTTATATAGCCTGTTGTTAATAGAATTGATAGGCCTAATAACATCTCAAATAAAATGGCATGACTAAGGTGTTTAGCGAATTTAGGATGTTGAAGACGCGGGGTGAAATACCATTTGTTGAAGGCAGCTAAAAGTAGAATACTTATAACAAAAAACATTTTAACCATGAAACCATAGCCATATGCAGTATTGATTAAGGTATTAAAATCTTTAATTAAAAGAATAGCTACACTAGCGCCACAGGCGATTAATATCCCAACAATGAAAGCAGCAATACGTCCAAATACATGCATGCGATCTTTTAAAGGTAAACCACTTATTTCCCGGCTGGTTTTCCATAACGGATATAAAGACCCCATCCATAACGACATAACTAGAATATGGATTGATAATAAAATTTGAGCAAGTAAGGTTAAATTAGCGACATGTCCGAGCTGGGAAAAACTAAAAATAATCGGGAGAAGTAAAACACAAAATATTGAACTTTCAATTATAGAAAAATGACCTTTGTTCCTGTTAAGTTTAACCACCATGAGAAGAAGTAAAAGAGCAAAACTAATAGAACGAAGAACGTATATATACCCCGTCGGAGTATTAACCAATATATTAATATACGTGGGGTCCACCATACCTGTAATACCAGTATTGGCAAAACTACCAATCAGAATAAAAAATCCCAAGGTACTGGAAATTAGGCCTAATCCAGCGCCAATTGTAATATATTTAAGAATCGATTCTTTTAGTTCAAGATATTGTCTAAGTAAAAAATAGCAAAAGGCTCCACCAACGACAAAAGCTACACTTAAATATAAAATAACCTTAGTTAACCAAGTGGCCCACATCCAATATTCAGAAATCATTATTTTTGTCCATTCTAGAACAACATGCCAGCACCTCACTGACATGTTGAAAGGTAATCAATTCTTATTTAGTTGATTTAATAGTGAAACTATATTCACCATTCATGTTGTGACCATCTTTCCCCATTGTTGTCCAGACAACGGTATATTTACCTTTTTTCAGTTTCGGAAGAGCGACATCAAAGGATTTCTTTAAGTCATGAGTAACTTTATATTTTAAAGGAACATCTCTTCGCTGAGCATCCAGTAACTTAATATTCATCAACATAACCTCTGCACCAAAGTTAAGGGTCAAGTTCTTTGGTTGACTAAGGATAGATGCATTTTCCGCAGGAATCGCACTCACTAAACTCACATGAGCGAACGTAGTTGTAGTAGCCACAATCATCGTTGCAGCTACTACAACATTACGTAGAGCAGTCATTTTATTTTGAAATAATTTCATTTACGTTTCCTCTTGATTCGTTAGTTCATTAGAGATGACTTTATAAAATCTATATTTAATGAGACCACATCATCTCCTCTTATATTTCAATTATTAGTGAGAGACAGAAACAGAGCGATGACTTCAAAATTACATTTTTGTCATTTTTAAAATTTAAAATCTTTAACTATTAAAATAATCTTATTGAAAAATAATGATCATTTAACAAACAAATTATGTAGGTGGTTGATTTATGAAATGTAGTAATCATTTTGTCTAAGAAAATAGTAGCTATTTAATTTTTTATATTTTAGTTTAAATATAAACATGTTATGTTTAATTTGATCTAATATAAATTTGTGGGCTAAGCACATGACTCAAACACGTCCAAGAATGACCAAATTATTTGAACAGCTTGGTTTAGCTTCTACTGAAGAAGCAATTGCAAAATTCATAGAGAGCCATCAGCTAGCTGGAGATGTTTTTTTAACACAAGCAATTTTTTGGACTGATGCTCAACGTCATTTTTTAGAAGAAAAACTACACTCTGATGGTGAATGGACGACAGTGATTGATCAATTAAATGAGTCTTTACATGAAAATTCAGTAAAATAATTTTCCGTTAGTATTAAGGATCTACATTCTTCCCTGCATTGAATACAACTCATTCATACAGTAGTACTGTTTTGGAGATGGAATCTCTATTATATAAGTAGTAGATTCCTTACTCTGAAATTTGGATTATAAACCCTAATATTAAAAATAATCTTCTTTACCTTCTATC
>NZ_DDAH01000126.1:0-8172 GCF_002333245.1 Acinetobacter sp. UBA2063 | reverse complement strand
CCTTCTATCTAATAAATATACCAATAAGTTTAATAATTAAATTATCCACCCTTTTTTCTATAAAAAACTATTTTGATCAACTGTATTTTTTCTTTAAAGGAATAACAGTGTAAATTACATTAAGAATGTGTCTCTAACTAGCCTTGGAGTCATCTAATCATTTCATTTTTATTTTTTTAAGCACATAAAATCATAACAACTTTAATAGTTTTAAAAGATTAATATTAAATAAAATTTTTGTCATCTCAGCATAGACTATATATTTCGAGAAGATCTCAAAATTACATTTTTGTCATTTTTAAAAATAATTAATTAATAGTGCTAAAATTTTTAAGAGAGACAGAGAATAACCAAAAATTTCATCAGTTTAGTAGTCAAATTCCTAGACTCTGTTCAGTACTAAAACATAGCTTTTACTTCCAAATTATTTAAAGGAAAAAATTATGATGAAATTCAAAAACATTTTTTTGGGCTTATGTATCGCAGCCGCGTCATTGAATACATTTGCACAGCAATCCGATGAACACAAAGATCACCACCCTGAAAAAACAGCACCATCTGCAGTAACAATTAAGCAAACAGTTACCAGCACCACTGCTACAGATAAAATGGCTGCAATGGATCAACACATGAAGGCGATGCAAGCCATGCATGAGAAGATGATGGCTGCAAAAACCCCACAAGAACGTCAGAAACTTATGGCTGAGCACATGAAACTCATGCAAGGAGGTATGAGTATGATGAAACAGATGGGCAGCCAAAGCATGAATGCAAATATGGCTGACCGTCAGCAGATGATGGAAAAACGTATGGACATGATGCAATCCATGATGCAGATGATGATGGACTGTATGCCTCCGTCAGCAACTAAATAGTTACCCATGAATTAGGGGAAAGCACCATGAATCACCAACACCAAGAAAATAATTCAGTACCTAACTTCTGGTCTACACGTTATGCCATCGGCCTATTCGTGATTGGTGGTGTGGCAGCCTATTTTCTCTTAACCGAGCATTTGGCCCATGTCGTTGGTGTTTTACCCTTTTTACTCCTTTTAGCATGCCCACTCATGCATATTTTTATGCATGGTGGTCATGGACATCACCATCATCAACAGAAAAATCCAGACACATCAGATAATAAAAAATCACGCGAACCAGGAGACCCCTCATGAATCATGCGGAATCAGCCTATGGTCTGTGGTGGCTCGTCATCATAAATTCGGCAATTTTCATTATGTTTGCCTTCAGTTTTTTTAAACCTTCCACTGCGCGCGATTGGCGTACATTTGGGGCCTTTTCGGCTTTTATCATTGCTCTATTTGTCGAAATGTATGGTTTTCCTTTAACCATTTACCTGTTATCTGGTTGGCTTCAAACTCGCTTCCCTCAACTTGACTTACTTTCTCATAATGCAGGTCACTTGTGGTCAACGCTATTAGGTGAAAAAGGTGATCCACATTTTGGCATTTTGCATATCGCCAGTTACGTTTTCTTGGGCTATGGATTTTACCTATTATCAACGTCATGGCACGTGCTGTACAACGCGCAACGTCAGCATTCTTTAGCGATCACAGGCCCTTATGCACGTATACGTCACCCACAATACGTGGCTTTTGTGATGATCTTGCTGGGTTTTTTATTGCAATGGCCAACTTTACTGACACTGATTATGTTTCCAATCCTACTCTTAATGTACAGCCGCTTGGCAATTAAGGAAGAGGCTGAAATGAGTAAACAGTTTGGCGCTGTCTATGACAGCTATGCTCAACAGACTCCGAGATTTATTCCAAAATTCGGCCATAAAACCACTTTTCCATAAGAGAATTATTTATGTCAGATCAAAAAAATCATAACCAGGACCATATGGCACAGGCTACAACAGACGTACTGAAAGACCCAGTCTGTGGTATGACCGTCACTGAAGAATCGAAATACCATGAGGAATTTAAGGGGAAAACTTACTTTTTTTGCAGTGATAAATGTCAATCAAAGTTTCATAGCAGCCCGGTGCAATATATCGCTAAACCCGCAACGACGACTGCCGATGCACATACACAGCATCATCAGACTGTTCAACACGTTAATGCGGCAAGCACAACAGGTACGACCATCTATACATGCCCAATGCATCCAGAAATCAGGCAAGATCATCCTGGAAACTGTCCTAAATGCGGAATGACACTGGAGCCACTCATTCCTGAATTAGAGGAAGATGAGAATCCGGAGTTACGTGATTTCCGCCGACGCTTCTGGTGGACACTGCCATTGACCATCATCGTGACTTTTTTGGCGATGTTTGGTCATCAACTGAACCTGTTCGACATGGCGGTTCAGAGCTGGATTGAACTGGTGTTGTCACTCCCGATTGTACTGTGGGCAGGTTGGCCATTTTTTTCCCGTGGTTGGCAATCGGTTGTGAATCGCAGCCCGAACATGTGGACGCTGATTGGTTTGGGCACTGGAGCTGCATTTATTTATAGTGTGGTCGCAACCATTGCACCGCAAATCTTCCCAGACTCATTTATTTCCATGGGTCGTGTCGCTGTTTACTTTGAAGCTTCAGCGGTCATCATTTCATTGACCCTACTGGGACAAATATTGGAGTTAAAAGCACGTTCGCAAACTTCTGCTGCAATTAAGTCACTCCTTGGGCTCGCTCCTAAAACAGCTCGCCGAATCCTGCCTGATGGAACTGAAGAAGATGTTCCTCTAACGCATGTCCATGTAGGAGATTTACTCAGAATTCGCCCAGGTGAAAAAGTGCCTGTGGATGGTGTAATCACTGAAGGAAGTAGTTCAGTGGATGAATCGATGCTGACAGGTGAACCTTTACCTATCACTAAACGTATCGGCGATAAAGTCATTGGAGCTACCCTGAATACCAATGGTTCATTGATCATGCGTTCAGAGAAAATTGGTTCAAGTACCATGTTATCCCAGATCGTACAGATGGTGGCGCAAGCTCAACGATCGAGAGCACCAATGCAACGTATGGCTGATCAGGTAGCAGGTTGGTTCGTCATGGCTGTAGTGACCATTGCCTTGCTTACCTTCTTTGGATGGGGACTATTCGGCCCAGAAGAGTCGAGCTGGGTTTATGCATTAATCAATGCTGTGGCAGTACTCATTATTGCCTGTCCTTGTGCACTAGGCTTGGCAACTCCAATGTCTATCATGGTTGCAACGGGTCAAGGTGCTACTCATGGTGTGTTGTTCCGCGATGCAGCAGCCATTGAGAATCTGCGCAAGATTGACACACTAATCATCGATAAAACAGGTACGTTGACCGAAGGACGCCCTGTATTCGATCGTGTGGTTGCCGCATCAGGTTTCGATGAATCTGAAGTATTACGTTTAGCCGCCAGTCTTGATCAAGGCAGTGAACACCCGCTAGCCGAAGCGATTGTAAATGCAGCACACGAACGTGGCCTGTCTCTTGAAACACCAGATAATTTTGAATCAGGCTCAGGGATTGGTGTTCGAGGTCAAGTGGGCGATCGTCAGTTAGCTTTGGGCAACACAGCACTGATGGAGCAATTAGGTATCTCGGTACAATCTCTGATTCCGCAAGCCGAAGAGCTGCGTTCAGAAGGTGCAAGTGTGATGCATCTAGCCATCAATGGTGAATTGGCCGGCCTGCTTGCAGTATCCGATCCCATCAAAAAAAGTACCCCAGAAGCACTTGCCACCCTGAAGGAAGCGGGTCTACGTATCGTGATGGCAACAGGAGATGGTCTCACCACTGCCCGTTCAGTCGCAGCACGTCTAGGCATTGATGAGGTACATGGCGAAGTCAAACCCGCAGATAAACTAGAACTGGTCAGCAAATTGCAGAAGGAAGGTCGCATCGTGGCTATGGCTGGTGATGGCATCAATGATGCACCAGCCTTGGCTAAAGCTGATGTCGGTATCGCTATGGGCACCGGGACTGATGTTGCAATGAATAGTGCCCAAGTTACGCTGATCAAGGGAGATTTACGAGGGATTGCTGTTGCCCGTTCACTTTCGGAAGCTACTGTCGGCAACATGAAACAGAACCTCATGTTTGCTTTCCTTTACAATGCTTTGGGTATCCCTATCGCGGCTGGCGTACTATATCCATTTACCGGTTGGTTGTTGTCACCGATGATTGCCGCCTTGGCTATGAGTTTGAGTTCAGCTTCAGTCATCACCAATGCCCTTCGCCTGCGAAATAAAAAGTTATGATAGAGAGTTCCTTTCTTCCACCAGATGTATCAGGGCTGGTTGCAGCACTCGCCATCGGCCTGCTCATTGGTTTAGAACGAGGATGGCACGATCGTGAATTGCCCGAGGGCAGCCGAGTAGCAGGTCTACGTACCTTCACATTGACAGGATTGCTCGGAGGAGTGCTCGGTCATTTACAACCAAACTTCGGAGCTTGGCCGCTAGTTGCGGCCGTATTAGGGCTTTCCTTATTACTAACAGTGTCCTATGCTCGTACCGCAAAAATTTCCGGTAATTTAAGCGCTACCACGACGATCGCGATGCTGTTGACATTAGTTCTAGGTGCATATGCATCCCATGGTAATGTTACTTTAGCATTAACAGCGGCTGTCATCGTGGCTGTATTTTTGGATCTCAAGCCAACCTTACATGGTTGGTTACGCTTGATCGAACATCGTGAATTAACCGCATCTCTACAGTTACTGGTACTTTCTGTCGTTATATTACCTTACTTACCCAATACGGGTCTGGGACCTTTTGCTGCATTAAATCCTTACCAGTTATGGTGGGCAGTGATCCTGATTGCCGGACTCTCTCTGGCAGGTCATTTTGCCATGCGGCTTACCGGTTCAGAAAGAGGCATATTCTGGACAGGTCTATTGGGTGGTTTGGCATCTTCTACAGCTGCAACTGTTGCACTGGCACGCTATACACGCCAGCACCCCGTCATGGTCAGTGCTGCTATTTCTGGAACATTGGCTGCCTGTGGCATCATGTTTTTTCGTATGGTTGTGCTGATAGGCGTCATTGAGCCAGCATTGCTAAGCACTTTTGGTGGTGCAATGATGATTGCGGGAATCCTTCTGCTGGGTATGGCATTGTGGAGACAACGCCAAATTACCAGCGCTGAAAACAACGATCGAACAATAGAAGCAATGGCTCCTTTTGATCTTGGGACAGCATTCAGCTTCGCTGCTTTCCTGGCTGTCATGGCAGTCTTGGTCCCGGCAGCAAAACAATGGTTGGGCACCAGCGGCATCTTCGTATTATCGACTATTTCTGGGCTAGCAGACGTAGATGCTATTTTAGTCTCACTTGCCCGCCTGCATAGTACTGAAGGCTTAACAACAAATGTGGCTGCTGTCGCGCTAGGGCTGGCCACACTGAGCAACATGTTAAGCAAAGCGACAATTGCATGGATGACAGGGGGGCACAGTTTGGCCGAGCTATCATATTTGGCTACACAATTGCCATGATAGGTGCTGGCGTAGCTCTGGCTCTCAGTTTGAGCTTTATGTAAGGTCAACTCGGGTAAATGGAAGAGGTTCAAAAAATGAGTTAAAATGATTCCCCTTGCATGGATTCACTTTGAAAAACAATGGTAAAAATGATTCGACCATTGAGGGATTCAGCCTGGATGGTCGCCCCAAGCATATCAAGAATAGATTTTGTTATCGCGAGCCCTAAGCCGGTTCCTTCTTCTGTTCTTTGTCTAGATGCATCTGTTCGATAAAATCGATCAAATAACCTGGATAGTTGTTCAGGAGAGATTTCAGGGCCTTCATTTTCAATTGAAAATATTGTGTTATCTAAATTCTGTTGAAGTTTTATGCGTATTGTAGAATTCTTATTTCCATATTTAACTGCATTAGATAATAGATTGCTGAGTGCTCGACGTAACATAGCAGGATCACCTTTGACATTTCCAGATCCTGTTTGTTGAAGCGTCATATTTTTTTCGGCAGCTAGCGCATCATAGAAATCAAATAAGGCTGTAACTTCTTTAACCAGGTCAATATTCTGTAAGTTCTGTAAATTTAAGTCATGTTCTGCTTTTGCCAAGAAAAGCATATCGGACACCATTCGAGCCAAACGTTCAAATTCTTCTAAATTAGAAAATAGTATTTCTTGATAAGTACCAATATCTCGGTTACGGGCGAGACATACTTGAGTTTGGGTCATTAAATTATTAATCGGTGTTCTAATTTCATGTGCTAAATCAGATGAAAAATCGGAAAGTTTTTCTAAAGCTGACTCTAGTCTGTCGAGCATATCATTGAAGGCAATTGCTAATGATTTTAGTTCTGTTGGTGTGTGCTCAACTTCTAAACGTTCTGAAAGATGTTGGGCAGAAATGCCTTCTGCGACCTTAGCCATTTTTTGCACGGGTCTTAAACCTCTCCAGGTTGCAAACCAGCCTAAAAACATTAAACAAATCGTACCGGCTAAACCAATGTAAAAAAGTTGACGCTTAAAATCATTTAAAAAATGTAGATGTTCAGATGTATCGATCCCCACAATAATGCGTACAGATTGTATTTCAGTATTTTTGTTTATATCCGTGTTGTAGATCATGCCACGATAGGTCTTATTCTTAATTTTCCATTTAATCCAAGGGTTATTTGCTGACTTGATTAACTGTTGAGTATTAATGATTGAAGGTGTTGAACTAAATAAAATCTGACCTGCCGGTCGTTCTATTTGGACCATAAGATCATGGTGTCCAACTAAAGCATCTTTCAAATATAGATCAAGTTCTGGAGAATTTTTAGGATGCTGTTGGAGAAGATTCTGAATCAGCTGGATTTTACCTTCTAATTGGGTACGATCTTGCGTTTCAAAATGATGCATCACTAATTTATGGATGAAAAACCCCATCATAATGAGAATGCATATAGTCGATAATGAGAAAATAATACCAATACGAAAACTGATAGATTTGAATAATTTATTATTCATCTTCTACCTCTAATACATACCCCATTCCTCGAATATTCTGAATTAACTTAGGGGTAAAATTACTATCTACTTTATTTCTTAATCGTTTAATAGCGACTTCAACTACATTTGTATCACTATCAAAGTTCATATCCCAAATTTGAGATGCAATAAGTGCTCTTGGTAGAATTTCACCTCTTCTACGCATAAAAAGCTCCATAAGAGCAAATTCTTTAGCCGTTAAATCAATGCGTTGACCTGCTCGTGTTACCCGACGTTTTCTCAAATCAAGTTCTAAATCAGCAATCTTAATAATATTATTATCTTCTCTTTGTTGCCCTCGTCTAAGGAGCGTTTTTATTCGAGCTAGAAGCTCTGCAAAAGCAAAAGGCTTTACTAAATAATCATCAGCGCCTAACTCTAAACCTTTTACTCGATCTTCGATTTGATCTCGGGCGGTAAGAAAAAGAATGGGCATTGTTTTGCCACTTTTACGAATATCATTAATAATATTCCAACCATCCAGTCCGGGTAACATGACGTCTAAGATAATTAAGTCGTATTCTTCAGAAAGAGCTTGATGTTTACCCGTTAACCCATCTGTAACCCAGTCCGTAATATAGCCAGCTTCGGATAAACCTTGCTTGAGATAATCACCAGTTTTTTGTTCATCTTCAACTAATAGTATTCTCATTTCCGAATCCTAAGTCATTCATTAAAACTATAATAACGTTATAAAACATCTGATCGAGATAGATTACAAAAATGTCATTTTCAAGTCACTTAGATGTTCAATGCTTCACTTTATTGTAGTAGCAAGAAATTAACTTTTAGAGAAACTTATGAAAACTGTAGTGCGTCGTAGTCTAACAATTTTAATGTGTGCTGGAACTTTAATTGCTGGTACTCAATCTTGGGCAAAAGATGTATCAACCTCAAGTGCCACTAAAACGGTAAAAGCACAGGAACCTTGTACAAAACCTTGTAAAATGGAAAAAGATGACAAGACTCAGCAAGATCATAGTCAACATCAGTCTCCTAACTCATCTGACATGTCAAAAATGGATCATTCTATGATGAATATGGACCATTCTAAAATGGATCATTCAAAGATGAATATGCCTGGTAGCAATAAATAATTTTATAAATAGCGAGAAAGAAGTATTAAAGTTTATACTAAATATTTGCTTTATTACTTCAATCTTGACCTTTCTAAAGGTGAGATAGAATGTCAAAAAATCTAAAGGTGAGATAGAATGTCAAAAAA
>NZ_DDAH01000002.1:7411-8820 GCF_002333245.1 Acinetobacter sp. UBA2063 | reverse complement strand
GCAAATACCCCAACAATAAAGCCGACTGAACCCCATTTCCGAACCTTGCCATATAACTCAGCCCGCTTTTCACCCAGCCAGAATAAAGTCACCCCCTCAAACTGTGCCAGAATCGCATTCTGAAAAAAGCTGAAAACCAGCATCAATAAGGCAATCGATTGAAAGCTATTCGGAATAATAAAAATTGCAAACCAGATACAGGCTTCCATCCATGTTGCGATTCGTACCAGTAGCATCCGCTTGCCTGATTTATCTGCAATCCAGCCCCAGATCAACGGCGCGAAAAAACGGGTAATAATTGCAATCGAAGATAAAATTCCAATTTGCTTATAATTAAAACCCTGATCTTGCAGATAAAGGTTCCAATAAGGCATAAACGTTCCCACTATGGAATAGTAGAACAGGTAGAAACCACCCAAACGGGTCTGGATATTCAGGGAGTGCAACAAATTAAGGGCCTTATCAACAAATGTATATTGGAAAAAATCGGAAAATTTATCCAGATAGGTTGAACTGAATTTTAGCTGATTTAAGAGAATAATTCTCAAGTCTAACAATTCATTACTTGTGGTTAAAGACGGTTCTTGGCATGATTTGTGGATTGCTGAATTATAGGAATCTCCTGCCTATGGCTAGCCCTGCACAAGCTATAAGACATAAACTACTCAATACTTTCTTTTCAAGACATTCGGTTTGGTTCGTTTGTATCTTGATCACGCTGACGATTAGCTGGTTCAAGGTCATTTATACACCACATAGCATTTATTATTTTATTTCCGACACTTTATTGAATGGGCTTTGGCTGGTGACAAGCCTGCTCAGTGTGCTTGGCTTGTATGACCTGCTCCAGAAAAAGCATGCAATTTTAAGAAATTATCCAATTCTGGGACATTTCCGTTTTATTTTTGAGGATGTGCGCCCCGAAATTCGCCAGTATTTTATTGAAGCCGATCAGGATGCATTGCCCTTTTCCAGAATGCAACGCAGCTTGGTTTATCAGCGTGCAAAAAATGAAAATGCAGACAAACCCTTTGGTTCAATCATTGATGTCTATCAAGCCAACTATCGTTTTATTGTGCATTCGATGACACCCTGCCCACCTGCCGATCCATCCACTTTTCGGGTTCTGATTGGCAATGCGCAATGTAGCCAGCCTTATAGTGCCTCAATCATGAATATCTCGGCCATGAGTTTTGGCAGCCTAAGCGCCAATGCGATTCGGGCTTTAAACAAGGGTGCCCAACTGGGCAACTTTTACCACGATACGGGTGAAGGTAGTTTAAGCCCTTACCATATGGAAAATGGCGGCGACATTGTCTGGCAAATTGCCAGTGGTTATTTTGGTTGTCGTACACCTGAGGGATTATTTGATCCTGAGAAATTTACCCTACAGGCGCAAAATCCAAACA
>NZ_DDAH01000002.1:0-7258 GCF_002333245.1 Acinetobacter sp. UBA2063 | reverse complement strand
AAACATTAAAATGATCGAGCTTAAGCTTTCACAGGGTGCCAAACCAGGTCATGGTGGCATTTTACCCAAACATAAAATCTCTGAGGAGATTGCCCGTATCCGTGGCGTTTCCAGAGACCACGACTGTATTTCTCCCTCTCGTCACCCAAGCTTTAACACTCCCATTGAAATGATGCATTTCATTCAAAAACTGAGGGACCTGTCTGGTGGCAAACCTGTTGGCTTTAAACTGTGTATTGGGCAGCCCTGGCAATTTATGAGTATTGTCAAGGCTATGCTCGCAACTGGGATCATTCCTGACTTTGTGGTGGTGGATGGTTCTGAAGGTGGAACGGGCGCTGCACCAATTGAATTTAGTGACTACATTGGTACTCCTTTACGAGAGGGTTTACGTTTTGTCCATAACACTTTGGTGGGTGCAGGATTACGCGGTCAGGTCAAGATCGGCGCCAGTGGAAAGATTATCAGCGCGTTTGACATTGCCAGTACATTTGCACTTGGCGCGGATTGGGTCAATTCCGCACGGGGATTTATGTTCGCTGTAGGTTGTATTCAGGCACAAAGTTGCCATACCAATCAATGCCCTGTTGGAGTTGCCACACAGGATAAAGACCGACAAAAAGCCATTGATGTACCCAGCAAGGCGGAACGTGTTTTTAATTTTCATAAAAATACACTGCATGCGCTTTCTGAAATGATCGCCGCCGCGGGTTTACGTCATCCCTCAGATATTAAGGCGCATCATTTGGCGCAGCGTTTGAATGATCGTGAAATTAAAAATTATGCCCAGATTCATTTTTTCCTCAAGGAAAATGAATTACTGCAAAATAATTTGGATGATGATGAAAACTTTTATTATCGGATGTGGAAACTGGCAGATGCGGATCGGTTTTAACAGAAGAATTTAAATAACAAATCACCACTAATAATAGTGGTGATTTGGCTTCGCATGTAAAAAAGCAGGAATCAAACCTGTCAGTGCAGCACGTATATCAGCACGTTCATTGATCAATTGATGTGATCCTTCTTCCAGCATCAATAAAGTCTGCAACCTAAATTTACGGCGAATATATTCAATGTTATAGCGCCAATCGACTGTTTGATCGAGTGCGCCTTGCGCTAACCACACAGGAATACGACAGGCTGGACGCTGTTCCATTTCCAGCATCCATTTCGACATGGCCAGAATCCAGTCCATACCCATCATACGCGGTTGTAATGGGTCTTTTAAGCGTACAAAACGCAAAAATTCTGGGTTATGATTATTACGGCGAAAATGTCGTGGCACTTGGGTTTTAATTCGCCGAATAATACCCAAACCAACTGAGTTGTGCCACCAGGCGGTTTTAGCGGGACGAATCAGTGGTGACAGCAACAGAACCCGATCAACAATTGGATCTTCACGGCGTTCTGCAAACTCCAGTAAATGATGCATCCAGATTGCACCACCTGTACTTTGGCCAATGCCCAGCCACGGTCTAGGCAACTGTTTAGCTCCACGGACCGCGTCATATACTGCATGTAGAACATGTTGGTAATGATCAAAGTTCTGGATACTGGCAGCTGAACCATTACTTAAACCGTGCCCAGGAAGATCATAGGTAATCACACTAAATCCCTGATCCAGGATTTCCTGGATAATCGGCTGATAGATTCCACTATGTTCCAAATAGCCATGCAGCAGGCAGACTGTCCCCTGAATTTTTTGTTGTCTTGGCTGAAATACCTGCACATGCAAACGGAACAATGGCATTTCTACATAACCCTGCCAATGCTCACAGTCAAGCAAGTGTAAGCCATAAAGCTTACGATAGGCCTGTAAAGGTTTAGAGGGTTCAGTTGTGGTTGATAAATCCAGTGGTTCCAAAACCTGTGGTGTGGTTTCACGATTCGGAACAGGTAAATCCAGTTGTTTGAGTATTGTCGGATTTAAAAAAGGAATATTGGACATTATGGTATCTCCCGACAATCACTAGAGCCAAATAACATATCACGAACCGTAGCCAGCATTTCATAATTGGCACGGCGACTATGGTCATAATTTTGTTGGCTAGGGCGCCAACGGGTCAAGCTGGTTGGCATGGGTGCAAACACAGGAACGGTTTCTATACCATTCAAGGCAAATAAACGGCGTGTCCGTGGCATATGATATTCATCAGTAATCAGGATCACCGTCGGTGCTCCACCTTTCTTTTGCAGAAGCAAAGAACTGAATCTGGAATTCTCACAGGTATTCATGCTTCTATTCTCAAGCAGCTTTGCCTCAATCCCACGCTTCTTTAACCATGCCTGCATATAAGGTGCTTCCACACCACTTAACACAATCGGCAAGTTATACTTTTTTTCCACACTCAAGGTCTTTTCCAGACGTAAGCGTGTGTAGTTGTTCACCACAATATCTTTACCATTTTCAGCAAGGGTTAACCCTCCACCGAGCACCACAATTGCATAAGGCTGTGAGGTATTTTTAGGCTCGAAACCATCATCTTTATTTTTTTTCAGCTCAAGCAGGTCTTTATTGGTCTCATCCTTTTCATCCTCATTCACAGGCAATGCAACAGGATAAGTTTCTAAAAATGCCAGATACTTGCCCATGAGCGCCTGATTATCAGGTGTATTGCCTTGTAAGAAATCTATTGGAGAACTGATCACAACTGCTGAACTGTCCTGATCCTGCTCTGCTTTTTGGCTTAGCAATGGAATGTTGTTTTTCTTCTCTTTTTGCTCTTCCTTTTCCTGTTCATCAATAATGGTTTGTTGCAGCAATTTATAGCGTGCCTGTATCAAGCTTAAATCTTCAGGTTTTTCAGACTCAAAGGTTTTTTCCATCAGCTTTAAATAGGCCTGACGCGCAATCCATAAGTTGGAACCAGGTTCCAGATTCTCATGCTCACTTAAAGCCGCTGCTTTCTGGCTTTCAGCGGCCACCTCATTGACATCAACAGGTACAAAATAATTTAGCCCTTTCACCACAAGCTGTGAGTAGAACGGAGAATATAAAAAAAGCACAAAGCAGCCCAATAGCACAAATAGTATGGTGGCTATCCGCACTAAACTGACCATCCAATGTACTTGCGCCATATCGCTCCTTATGCAGTATGGGGTTGAATCAAACCTTGCTCACTATATAACACAGGTTCAGGTTCAAGCTGAATAGTAAACTTTTGTTTTACATCATTTTGTACAGCACTATAGGTGTTTTTCACATCTTCCAGCGTTGCATCGGCATAATTGACCAAAACCAGTGCCTGTTTATGAAACATGCCGACACAGCCTAATTGTTTACCTTTCCAGCCCGCCTGATCAATTAACCATCCAGCCGCCACCTTAACATTGTCGTTGGCTTGGGGATAATGCGGAATGTTGGGAAAGTGTTGAGAAAGTTTTTCAAATTCAGCCTGAGTTAGAACGGGATTTTTAAAGAAACTGCCCACATTCGGAAACGCTCTGGGATCAGGCAATTTACTTTGACGAATCTGTATCACCTGATTTTGCAGGTTCTCAGCCGTTTGTTCATCTCCAACCGCCTGCTTTAAATCACCATAACTCAGTTTTAAACTGGCATGTTTTAACAGCTTAAAGGTTACACTAATGATGATGTAACGATCAGGAAAGTCTTTAAAAATACTATGACGGTAAGCAAAATGACAATCCTGAGCTAAAATGGAGTCAAAGCATTTCAGTTCACGGTCATACACCTGTATCGACTCAATAAACTCGCACACCTCAACACCATAGGCACCAATATTCTGTACAGGTGATGCTCCAACCAAACCTGGGATTAGGGCCAGATTTTGCAGACCGAACCAGTTCTGCTGGGTGCTGTATAAAACAAAATCATGCCAGACCTGCCCCGCACCTACTTTAACTGTAATGGTTTGGTCATCCTGAGCAACAACTTCAATGCCCTGAATATTTAAATGAATTGCCAATGCCTGAATATGCTGTGGTAATAACAGGTTGCTTCCACCCGATAAAATCATGACATTAAGCTGCTGCTGTTCAGCAAATGCCAATGCCTTAACCACATCATCAGGATGATTGATCTGGGCATAATGCGAAACAGTGGCATTTAAATTGAGCGTGTTTAAACTTTTGAGTTGAACCTGCTGTTGTACATGCATGTTGAAAAATCCTATTGCCCTGCCTGCATTTGCTTTTTAAGAATGTTGATCCATGCCTGACTGCTTGATTCGCATTGATCCAGAACCCGATCAAAACCATCTGCCTCACCATAGTAAGGATCAGGAACCGCCTGCTGGTTAAAATGAGGATCATGCTCACTCATCAATGCAATTTTGGCACGAATCTGTTCAGCACCAAACTGGCGTAGCGCTTTCGACAGAAGTGACTGAATATCATCAAAATTCTCATAGTCCATTGCAAGAATCAGGTCAAATTCAATAAAATCCTCAAGACGAATTTGTCTGGCACGTAAGCCCGATAAATCATAACCACGCTGTAGCGCATGTTTTTGGCTTCGCGCATCAGGTGCCTTGTTTGGGTGATAATTGCTGGTCCCTGCCGAATCGACCCATACATTTAAACCATGCACATCACAATAATGTCTGAGAATTGCTTCCGCTGTGGGTGAACGGCATATATTTCCTAAACAGACACATAACACCTTATAGGGCGTTGGGGATGGCATAATCACCTCAAAACTACACTTTTTAGAGCATCTTATGGTAATTTATTTGTGCACTGAAACCTATAGTTGCCTTATATAAAAATGTTGTATTTATTAGAATTTGTTGGCATTTTTTCTAGGATTGCGACATAGGTCAGGTATGGACAATGATTTATCAAAAGATAGAAATAAGGATGTATGTATGAACCAGTTTCAGTTCCAGACCGTTCCCAACATTATTGCGGGTTTAGGCTCAATACAAGAACTTAAAACCATCTTGTCACAACATGATTATAAAAAAGTGCTTCTGGTCACTGATGCAGGCATGATTCAGCACCAGCTTCATTTACCCATTCTAGACATTCTGGATCAGCTCAGTCTTGAGACTATCATTTATTCTGATATTCAGGCCGACCCACCTGAACATATTGTTTTAGAAGCGGTTGATTTCGCCAAACAGGAAAAAATTGATGTCATCATCGGTTTTGGCGGCGGTAGTTCCATGGATGTAGCCAAAATCATTGCCCTACTTGCTCATCCTGAACAAAAACAAAACCTCAGTGAGATTTATGGGGTTAATCAGGCCAAGGCTCCCCGCTTACCGCTTATTCTGATTCCAACAACGGCTGGAACGGGTTCAGAAGTCACGCCAATTTCGATTGTCACCACTGGTGCAACCACCAAGATGGGTGTGGTCTCTCCTATCCTTTATGCCGATGTTGCCATCCTAGATGCAACGTTCACCCAGGGTTTACCTGCATATATTACTGCCGCGACAGCTATTGATGCGATGGTACATGCGATTGAGGCCTATACCTCCAATATCAAGAAGAATTTTTATGCCGATATGCTGGCGAAAAATGCCTTGCAACTGCTTAACCATAACCTTGCCAAGGTGTTAAAAAATGGCGCTGATCTGGAAGCACGGCAAAATATGCTGGTCGGTTCAATGTTGGCAGGTCAGGCTTTTGCCAATGCGCCTGTGGGTGCGGTTCATGCCTTGGCCTATCCACTCGGTGGGCATTTCCATCTGTCACATGGGCATAGCAATGCACTGGTGTTGGTTGAAGTGCAAAAATTCAATGCACCAAAAGCAAAACAACACTATGCAGATTTAATGCAGCTATTAGACCCTCGCAGTACAGGCTGTACCGATGGCCTGTGTGATTTATTTATTGACCACATGCAAAACCATCTGGATCAAAGTGGTCTTACCCTGAAACTCAAGGAATTGGATATTGCCGAGGCAAAATTACCGCAATTGGCAAAGGATGCCATGCTGCAAACCCGACTGTTGCAGAACAATCCAAGAGAAATGACCGAACAAGATGCTTTACAAATTTATCAGGCGATTTATGCATGAGTAAACCCAATTTAAAAACACGCGAACAGTTTAAATTCTTTTTTCCAATTCAGACCCGATGGGCGGATAATGACATTTACGGCCATGTCAATATGGCATAAATCAAACCCACTTTTCCAGATTATGACTCGGAAAAGTGGGTTGCTTAATTATTAAACGTACGGTAACACATGAGGAACAATTTCCTGAAAGGTACGTCCATTCACATTTTCACCAATAGCATGCATTTTCCATGCGCCATTATGGCGGTAAATTTTGGCAATAATCAGACCAGTATGTGCGCCTTGTGAAGATAGTTTATAACTTGCGATCACCTGATTACTGCTTTGATCAACCAAACGGCAGAATGCGTTTTCCACTTTTTCAAAAGTCTGCCCACGGAAGCTACTTACAGTAAATGCTAATGACTTGACATGACTTGGAACTTGATTCAAATTCACCCGAATCACTTCATCATCACCATCGCCTGCACCAGTCAGGTTATCACCTGAGTGTACAATACTGCCATCTTTACTGCGTAATTGCCCAAAATAAACCACATCTACAACCTGTTTATTTTCATCAAACAGAATGACGGACGCGTCTAAATCAATATCTCCACTGCTGCCACCAAAGCCAAATAAACCCTTGCTTTTGGCAACATCCCAGCCTACACCCAGAAAAATTTGTTGTAAGCTGCTTCCATCCGCTTTTTCAAGATTAATTTTCTGACCTTTTTCCAGATTAATCGCCATTGTTTTCTCCTCTTTGTGAAATAAACGTTTTCAATGATTTATCATTCATTATAAAAAATTACTGACCTGAACGTGATGGACCTAACTTACTTTGTAACCATGCCAGAAAGTTCTGACGATTACGTGAACAGATAATGACTTTACCCTTACCTGAAAAACGTAACACCATACCCTCGCCACTCATGACGCTATTCATCAGGTTTCCCAACAAACCACTACTTTGTGAGGTTGAAACAGATAAGTTATAGTTTAAGCGTGAGTCCCAGCACACCACATGACCATTATCAATCACAACCTCTTTATTTGGTTCCACTTCCAGTTCAAACAATGTACCGCAACCCGCAACTACCACCTGTCCCTGCCCACTGGTTTCCATGACCAGAAATCCGCCTGTATTTCCAAAAAAAGCACCGCCAATACTGCTGTTTAAACGTGCCTTGATTTCTACGGAATCATGTGCTGCTACAAATGCCCCATCACTTAAAATATATTGTGTTGCGCCAACATCAAGAATCTGCATATCACCATCCA
>NZ_DDAH01000046.1:4453-4836 GCF_002333245.1 Acinetobacter sp. UBA2063 | reverse complement strand
ACGATACCTGGTGTATTTGGGCTAATGATAATGCCCGCAATTAAATAACCGATCAAAGGAGGTAGGCGTAAACGTGCTGCGATATAGCCAAAAATAAGAGCCATACCAAAGCCAACAGCAAGTAATATAATTAAATCAACATCATGTGGCATCGAAGCTCCTTAATCGTTGCGGTTAAGGTAGAAATAAATGAGCATAAAACATGCCAAGAAAACAGCGCATAAATTGTAACAAGTAAAATCGAATTTGTTGATGATAATTTTTTTAATGATCAAAAAAAATCATGTAACTCATTTCTTACTATTAATAGCATTTTTTAGGCAATAAAAAACGGCTTCAAAAGAAGCCGTTTTTTAAGAAAACTAAAATTATTTAATTTTAGC
>NZ_DDAH01000046.1:0-4374 GCF_002333245.1 Acinetobacter sp. UBA2063 | reverse complement strand
CTAAAATTATTTAATTTTAGCTTCTTTGAAGATTACGTGTTGACGGATTTTTGGATCAAATTTTTTGATTTCCATCTTTTCCGGCATAGTACGTTTATTTTTAGTTGTGGTATAGAAATAACCAGTACCAGCTGTAGAAACGAGACGAATCTTATCACGCATTGCTCAGACTCCTTAGATCTTTTGACCTTGAGCACGGAGATCAGCAACAACTTTCTCGATACCCAATTTATCAATAATACGCATACCTTTAGTGGTTAAGCGAAGACGTACAAAACGTTTTTCGCTTTCTAACCAAAAGCGGTGGTGGTGCAGGTTCGGCTCGAACCGGCGTTTGGTTTTGTTGTTTGCGTGCGATACGTTGTTACCAACGATTGGACGCTTGCCGGTAACTTGGCAAACCTTAGACATGGTGAACTCCATTGCTAGTTCATACAGCACGGTTTCGTGCAACTAGCCATTCAAGTAAACGGATGAAATCATTCAAGGGGCGTTTTATACCAAAAATACGATTAAAAGACAAGCGAATTTAGTAAAAACACGGCATGATATCGTGTAATAGATCATGCCTTGATCAGCTTAACGAAATAGGGTTTTCAAAAGCAGTTTGTGCGCTGCTTTATTGTACGGCGGCAAAATAAATTTGAGGCTGTACAGTTTTGGACTGACTGGATTAGACATCACTGAGCGTTCATGTGAGAAACTGAAAAAGCCTTCCTTGCCGTGGTATTTACCCATACCTGACGCACCGATACCCCCGAATGGCAGGTCATCCTGTGCCACATGGGTCAGTACCTGATTGATACCGAAGTGTCCTGAATGGGTGCGTCCAGCAACATAGTCCGCACGTGCGCTGTCAATGTCAAAATAATAGAAAGCCAATGGACGTGGGCGGCTGTTGATGAATTGAATCGCGTCTTCAATGTGCTCATATTCTAAAATAGGCAGAATAGGGCCGAAGATTTCATTCTTCATGATGTCCATTTCGGTGGTCACACCCGTCAAGAGTGTAGGGGCAATTTTACGGACCTCAGTTAAAGGCTCATTTTTGCTGTTTAACTCAACAATACTTGCGCCCTGGTCACGTGCATCTTCCAGATAACCTTGCAGACGGTTGTACTGCTTGTCATTGACAATAGAGGTATAGTCCTTGTTGTCACGCAGTGTTGGGTACATGGTGTTCACAAAATCCTGATAGTGTTTTGTGAACTCTGCGGTCTTGCCTTTAGGCAGGAACATATAGTCAGGCGCAACACAGGTCTGGCCTGCATTCCAGAGCTTGCCTACCGCAATACGTTGTGCCACATCACGAATATTCATTGCCGAATGTACAAGAGCAGGCGATTTTCCACCTAGTTCCAGAATTACAGGAACAAGGTTCTGTGAAGCGGCAGCCATCACGGTTTTGCCGACAGAGGTTGAACCTGTGAAAATTAATTTATCAAATGCTAAATGACTAAAGGCATCTGAAATCGCGCCACCACCATTGATAACACTCACAAGTTCCTGAGGGAATGCTTCAGAAAGGGCATTTTCAAGCACATAACCGAAGTTTGATGATGCACTTGAAATCTTGATCATGGCATGGTTACCCGCAGCCAATGCACAGATCAGTGGGCCAACTGAAAGCAGCAGTGGATAGTTCCACGGTGCAATAATGCCGATCACGCCTAATGGCTGATACTGTACCCAGCCTTTTGCAGGTTGGTGTAACATGCTGATGTGGCGCTTAGAGGGCTGCATCCATTCAGTCAGGTTCTTGCTATAGTACTTGATATGTTCTAAACAGGTAAGAACTTCACCAATCTTGGTTTCCATAATGGCACGGTTGCCATAATCCTGACTGATTGCGTTCGCAAATTGATCTTGATATTTTACCAAGATGTTTTTAAGTCGGGCTAAGCGTTCAATACGTTCTTTGGCGCTTGGTACAGGATGGCGTTGGTAGGCTGCTTGCTGCTGCTCAAGCAAATCATGTAACCGTTGCACATCAACATGAGGTGTCATAGCGGTTGTTTTTGTTTGACTGTTCATAGGAGTGGACCAAAAGAAAGCTTATTATTTTTTAATTTTTAGAGTAAATACTCTAAATTGTCAAGTCGCTTTATAGGTTTGTTTTATAACCTATTGATAATGTTATAGATGGTTAAACTCAATGTCGCACGCTAAACCGAATAAAACAAAAGATAGAATTCTGCATATCAGTTTACAGTTGTTTAATGAGCGTGGAGAACGTTCGGTCACAACCAATCATATTGCTGCTGAACTCGGAATTAGCCCAGGCAATCTGTACTATCACTTCCGTAATAAACAGGAAATTATTAAAGAATTGGCGCAGCAATATCAGGCTGAAACTTTGGAAATGCTGGCATTACCAACAGATCGACCTTTAAATGCCAATGATAAAATCAGTTATTTCCAAGTTTTGAGTAATCAGTTGTGGGCTTATCGCTTTATTCACCGTGATGTCTATCATCTTGTTGAAAATAATGAAGACTTCAGAAAAATCTATCCTCGCTTTGCTGGACAGGTGATGCAGCAGGGCCAGAAAATTTACCGTGCATTCGTGGATGCTGGCCTGATGAAAATGACGGACTCGGAAATTGAGGCATTGATCATCAACCTTTGGATTGTGCTGACCAACTGGACCAACTTTTTGTATATGTCGGGCCATATCAGTGACAACAACCGTCTGGAGGAAAAGTGGGTCTGGCAGGCACTGCGTCAAATGGTTTTCCTGGAAGGTCCATATTTAATGGGGGAAAGCCGTCAGACCTACGAGCAGTTGCTGCGCTCACTCGGTCCATCAGAATTGTTTGCCAGCCTCTCCAACCTTAAAAATGACGACGATGAGTAGGCTTCACCTATTTAGTCAATGACAAAAAAGCGCTAGAATGCTCGGCTTGATTTTAACTTGATTCGAATAAGTGATATTAACCACATGAACACGACTACTGCCCATACGGCACGACTACTGATTACTTGCGAAGATAAGCCAGGGATCGTGCAAGCTGTATCGAGCTTTTTGTATCATCAGGGAGCAAACATTACCGCACTTGATCAGTACGCAACAGAAGCTCAAGGCGGACGTTACTTTATGCGTGTTGAGTTTGAGCTGGATCATTTTCAGTCCCGTAAAGAAGCCCTGATGCAAACCTTTGCGGCCAATGTTGCAGATCGCTATGAAATGCAATGGAAACTGACTTTCGTGGGTGAATTGAAGAAAGTCGGGATTCTGGTTTCTAAAGTGGACCATGCTTTATTGGAATTATTATGGCGCCATGCACGTGGCTCATTGCCATGTGAAATTACCCAAGTCATCTCAAACCATCCAGATTTGCGTGAATCAGTTGAAAATTTTGGTATTCCATTCCATGTTGTACCAGTCAATAAAGACAATAAAGTCGAAGCTTATGCGCAAATTGATGAAATGATGCAAGGCAATGACCTATTGGTTCTGGCGCGTTATATGCAGATTTTGAGTGAAGACTTTGTTGCCAAGTGGGAAATGAAGATTATCAATATTCATCATTCATTCTTACCTGCTTTCGTAGGTGCAAATCCTTATAAGCAAGCGTATGAGAAAGGGGTGAAGTTGATTGGTGCAACAGCACATTACGTGACTGCTGATCTCGATCAAGGTCCAATTATTGAACAAGATGTTGAACGTGTTAGCCACGATTACAATGTAGAACAGTTACGTGAGTTAGGTGAAGATGTTGAGCGTAATGTATTGGCTCGCGCTGTAAAATGGCATTTAGAAGATCGAATTATTGTAGATGGTAATAAAACGGTTGTTTTCTAAATCAAATAGATTTTTAAAAAAGCATGCTTTTAAGCATGCTTTTTTTATGCTAATAATGCTATGTTATAACATTTTATTTTATTAAGTGTATATTTATCAATTTGTTGAGCATGATTCACAAAAAACAGTTGCAAATGAAAACACTTCTCATTTATTATTACGGCACTTTCATTGTTCTATCCGATGAGTGAAATCGTTTTTTTATTTTTAAAGCGTCACCATCTATTAGGTAACTAGATTCTCATGAGTCAATCTCCTGCACTATTGAATACATCTCATCCGATGAAGAAAAAAATCCTTGCCGCCCTCGTGGTGGTCGTGATGGGTCATGTGGGAGTTCTGTGGGCGGTCAGCCACATGAAAACGATGGAGTTAAAACCAATTAAGAAAGAGCCGTTAAAGGTTAGACTTTTAACGATTAAAGAGGATACACCTCCACCTCCTGCAAAAGTGGAACCGATCAAGCCTAAGGTAGAACCTAAACCTGTAGAGAAGAAAAAAATTGAACCTGTTCCTGTAGAAAAGCCGAAAGTGATTGCTCAGAAAGTACAAAAAGTATAGTCAAAGGT
>NZ_DDAH01000228.1:3049-6469 GCF_002333245.1 Acinetobacter sp. UBA2063 | reverse complement strand
AAAACTAGTTAAAATGCTGAACACAAAGTTAGACTCAATATCTAATCCGTTAATAACTCTTTGGTTCGTAAGTAAGGCAGACATGAAGTGAAAACACAACATGATCAATAAGACCCCAAAACACCACAACAGTTTGCTGGCGACAATAGCAAGAGTGAACCACCTGATCCCTTCCCGAACTCAGAAGTGAAACCTCTTCGCGCTGATGGTAGTGTGGCGTTTGCCATGTGAGAGTAAGTCATCGCCAGCTTTTAATTTCAAAACCTCCCAACCAATGTTGGGAGGTTTTTTATTGCTTAATAGGATAAGAATACAGCTATAGCAATTAGCAAAATATAAGCTACACTTGGATTTATTTGAGACTTCACTCATACCTAAAATATATTCTGTAGATTTACGTGAAAAAGTCATTGAAACATTATCATGATACTCACCATAAATCGCAAACTTGTCATTTATTCAATATCGCAAGAACTACCCTGGACGACTGGATCAAGCTGGAACAACAGACAGGGCAACTTAAGCAACCCAAAATCATAAACTCTGGGCGGCAAAGCAAGATTAAAGATATGCAGGCATTTCAGCTATTTGTAGAAACACCTGAGTTTTCACAGGCAAAAGAACTCCTCCCTTTATTTGCTAAACAATTCACTTATGAGATTAGCTATCGAACTTTATTGACTGCTTTGCATAAAATTGGCTGGATATATAAAAAAAGAGTTTTACCTACAAAGAAAGTCAATTAGAACAAAAGATTGCTTACCAATGGCATCTTTTAGAAATACTCAAACGAGTTGATCCATCAGATATCTATTATATGGATGAAGCTGGCATGAGTTGCAATGAAGTTGCACAAATGGGATGGTCAAAGAAAGGTACAAGATGTCATGCAACCCGTTCAGGTCTATCTTCCAGACCTATGAGCTTTATTGGTGCTATATCCTTGGCAGAAAAAACTAAATTTATCATGCCTATACTATTTGAAAGCTGTTGTAATCGTAGTGTATTTGAAAGTTGGTTAACTTCATTCGGATAATCATTTGGGAAGTCAAAACCGATGAAAGACCGTATTATCATTTTAGATAACGCGACTTTTCACAAAGGTGAAGAAATTGAAAATTATGATGTCCTAATGCTTGGTTTTAAATCAATGTAGCTTATATAGTGTGGTTTGCTATAGCACTACTTGGTTTAAAGTTTTCGATTTCAAGTTTTGCCTTACCACTGATTGGTATCGGCGCCTTGCTAAAATTATTGGGAAAAGAAAGAGTTGGATTTATTGGACTGACCCTGGCAGGTTTTGGTTTATTGTTTTTTGGTATCCAGCTTTTGCAGGATGCCATGAGTGGCGTTGCGGAACTGATTGACCTCTCGCGCTGGGCGGAACCGACGCTGTTGATGCGTTTGTTTCTGGTGTTGGTCGGTATTCTCATGACGATTGTACTCCAGTCATCCAGTGCGGCAATGACCACAACTCTTGCGGCATTGTCTACCCAGACCATTAATCTGGAACAGACCCTGGCGTTGGTGGCAGTATATTCCTTATTTATTGCAGGAATCATTTGTAAAAATACCTAAATCTTTAGTGGATGAATTGAGCTTGATAGTGAATGAAATGAAAGAGAGACAAGAGTCTGTAAGGCAAAAGATTATCGAGGATTCCACCCATCAAAATGTTTCTGCAACCTATGCTCTGGAATTGCTCGCTACCCAGCGTTGGCTGGAGCATTTGGTGTACATTCTGAACGGGTTGCAATTCTGCTGGGTGATACTGATCAGGGCATTGTCCATGAGGAATTGGCTTAATGCAGAGATGTGGTTAAAAGCCAGAACAGGCAATAATACAAAAAGAGTCGGGAAGTCTAGACTTGAAAGTTTTGTTATAAATCAGCATCACAAATCGTTAAATATCAATTTTTGATGATAAGGTTAAACTGCGTATAATCTTTTTAAAGACGATAAGATATAAAGGATCATTCATGACAACCGATCAACAATTTCCAACGCCTGCCAACCTAGGTATCGCAGTTTATTCAAATAATGCCGAAGCCATTGGTAATACACCTTTAGTTCGTATCAATCGCTTGATTAAATCAGATGCTACAGTATTGGCAAAAGTTGAAAGCCGTAATCCTGCATTTTCAATAAAATGCCGTATTGGTGCAGCCATGATTGCAGATGCGGAAAAACGTGGTGTACTTAAAACTGGTATGCATATTGTTGAACCGACTAGCGGTAATACAGGGATTGCTCTAGCATTTGTGGCGGCGGCAAAAGGTTATCCCATTACCCTGACTATGCCTGCAAGTATGAGTCTGGAACGTCGTAAGGTGCTGAAAGCCTTGGGTGCGAACCTTGTACTGACTGAACCAGCCAAAGGCATGAAAGGTGCGGTGGATGAGGCGGTACGCTTAGCCACTGAAAACCCTGAGCTTTATTTCCTACCACAACAATTTGAAAATCCAGCCAATCCACAGATTCATACAGATACTACAGGTCCTGAAATCTGGAATGCCACAGGGGGTAATGTTGACATTTTAGTGGCGGGTGTGGGAACTGGCGGCACCATTACAGGGATTTCACGTTATTTTGAGCAAGTGCAGAATAAGCCATTGTATTCAGTGGCAGTTGAACCAGCTGAATCACCAATTATTACCCAAACTAAAAATGGTGAGAGCATTACACCTGCACCGCATAAAATTCAGGGGATTGGTGCCAACTTTATTCCTAAAAACCTGGATTTGGACCTGGTTGATGAAGTCCTGCCAGTGAACAGTGCGGATGCGATTGACTGGGCAAGAAAGTGTGCAACGCAAGAAGGAATTTTAGTGGGTATTTCAAGTGGTGCGGCATTGGCGGCAGCGGCCCAGATTGCTGAACGTCCAGAAAATGCAGGGAAAACCATTGTGGTGATTTTACCTGACAGTGGTGAGCGTTATCTATCTTCAGTGTTATTTGAGGGCTTGTTTGACGAGGCTTAATCAGTCGTTGAATATAAAAAAACCATGCCTTTAGCGCATGGTTTTTTTATTGCCCAATTTAAAGTGCTTTCTTTAAAGCCTTTTCATGTCGCTTCACCGATCTTGCATATTTCTTGCCTTTGTGTCGTGTCCAGAAACTGCGTTGATAACCTGTTGGTCCAACATTGTAATAGGCAACGGCTTTTGACCAGCTTCCCGCAGATTTATAGTAGGTCGCAAGGACTTGGGTGCCACAGTTAATATTGACACTTTCATCATAAAGATTGCCAGGACAGGCCTGACGCCAATGACTTGGAATGATTTGGGTCAGTCCCACCGCGCCCGTCGGTGAGCGTGCGGCACTGTTGTAGTTGGATTCCTGTCGAATAATCGCCGCAATTAAAAGTGGCGAAACATCGTAACGCTCTGAGCTTTGAATGATGATGGGCGATACGCGATT
>NZ_DDAH01000228.1:0-2892 GCF_002333245.1 Acinetobacter sp. UBA2063 | reverse complement strand
AACAGAATAAGCGGTTTGTAATCCTGATGAGAGTTGATTGGAACGATTGGCAAATGATCCGCTTAGACTGCTGCATGCAGACAGGGTGATAGCGCTCAGAACCAGACCGATTCTTAAAAGCAGCAAGATGGGTTTTTCAAGAATGTATTGTTGAGTTGTTAGGATTTGCAAAGCAAACAACCAGAAAAATAAAATGATGAGTCATGGTATTAAGCCAAATTGAGGGAGTCAATAGCGATTATTTTATCGTTCTATGTCTATGCGAATTAAACACCAGGGCAATAAAAAAGCCCCGACATCCTGTCGAGGCTTTCTCATATTTGGTTTCTTACCGCCAACTCCTGTCAGCGACCACGTCCTGTGCTTCTTGTTGTTCTGAATGAGACTTCCTGTCTCTCTATGATTTGTATATTAGGGGATAAACCTGCTATCAGCTATTCGCCAATCACCGCAACCTGTGTACGCTTTAACCTACAAAATACAGGATTATGGCCAGATAGTTACATTTTATCAGTGAGGGGTTGAGGCATGCGGCAGTATGTCCCGCAGAAAATCATATGCAATGCCCAACGTTTCAGGGTTTTTTAAAGGCGGTCATTACAGGGAGTCTAAAAAAGACTAAAATCAAATCAGACCTGTAGAAAAAGCTGATTTATGTCGGACATTGTCAAAACCCATATTGAATATGGTTCAAAATCATTTACCGCGATTTTATGGTCATTGTTCTTTGCAGGGTTTGCCTCTTTCTCATCCCTGTACTGTGTGCAGCCGATGATGCCGATTTTTGCAAAGTTCTTTCAGGTCAGCCCGACACATAGTAGTTTTCCATTATCCTTTTCCACCATTGCCCTGGCCATTGGCCTGCTGTTTACAGGCTTTATTTCTGATCGTTTCGGGCGCAAACCGATTATGGTATTTACCTTGTTCCTTGTTTCGGTTTTATTGCTGGTCAGTGCGTCTTTTCCAATCTGGGAAATTTTCTTAACAACTCGTATTTTTATAGGCTTGGCGGTGAGTGGTGTTGCCGCAGTTGCAATGACTTATATTGGAGAGGAGATTTCACAGAAAGATATTGGTTTGGCGATGGGGTTGTATATCTCAGGCACAGCGATTGGAGGGATGGGCGGACGTTTGATTGCAGGGGTATTGGTTGATTTTATCTCATGGCAATCAGCAACTTATATTATTGGTTTTATCAATCTTATCATTGCCTGTCTGTTCTATTTACTCTTACCCAAGTCCCAGCATTTTCAACCCTATCCTTTTCGATTTTCCCGTTTTAAGGCAGCGTTTGAACAAAACTTAAAAGACCGTAAATTACGCATCCTGTTTGCCGAGGGTTTTATCCTGATGGGATGTCTGGTCACGGTGTTTAATTATATTAGTTATCACCTGCTGGAAGCACCATTTCAATTATCACAAAGCTGGATTGGTTTAATCTCGATTGCCTATTTGGCAGGAATTTACAGTTCATCAAAAGCAGCACAGTGGAGCTTTAAATATGGTCGGGCCAAAGTTTTACCCCTCATGTTATTGATGATGATGGCTGGACTGCTGATTACCCTGATTCCAGCGCTTTGGGTAATTTTGCTGGGACTGATTATTTTTGCCTTTGCCTTTTTTGCAGCACATTCCACCGCCAGCAGTTGGGTATCTGTGCAGGCAATTCAGTATCGGGCGGTGGCTGCATCGCTGTATTTATTCTGCTATTACATCGGTTCCAGTTTGCTGGGAAGTAGTGGTGGCCTGATCTGGGAAAACTTTGGCTGGATTGGGATCAATCTCAGTGTGGTGTTGGTATTGGCTTTTGGCCTGATTTTATCAATTCATCTAAAGGCTTTATAATAAAAATAACATGATGAAATGTGTAGAGATGGCAAGAAATGCAATTCCTGAGCAATATCCATTATTAAGAACGATTCAGTTGGTAACGAATGGTTATTACAGGCCTCATTGAGTACCCACTTGAAAATTTATAGATTGCGAGTGAATTTTAGGCAGATTAATTCTTATCTCTTTGTTTCTGTATGTTTTATAAACAAGGAAAATGAATCAGATTCATGTTAAAATGATCGGCTTTCATCTTTAGATGTCTCTCCTCCATCTGCTAGCCGAGATTCGCAAGCCATGTCTACTGCCTACACCATGCAGACCGCGCCCAAAGCGCTGTTTGATTACGACAAATATTGGGCGTCGTGTTTTGAACCCGCACCATTTTTGCCGATGTCACGAGAAGAAATGGACCTGCTCGGCTGGGATGCATGTGACTTTATTTTGGTTTGTGGTGATGCCTATATTGACCATCCTTCCTTTGTGTCGGGTGTGATTGGGCGTGTGCTTGAGGCACAGGGCTTCCGTGTCGGGATTATTGCGCAGCCAGACTGGACCAATGTGGAAAGCTTCCGTGTGCTGGGCAAGCCCACCATTGCGTGGGGGGTAACGGCTGGGAACATGGATTCAATGATCAACCGTTATACGGCAGATCGTAAAATCCGTTCGGATGATGCCTATTCTCCAAACAATGAAGCAAATAAACGCCCTGATCGTGCGGCAACCGTGTATTGCCAGCGTTGTCGTGAGGCATTTCCAGATGTGCCTGTATTGCTGGGAGGGATTGAGGGCAGTCTACGTCGTATCGCACACTATGATTATTGGTCAGACAAGGTTCGTCGTTCCATTTTGATGGATTCAAAGGCCGACCTGTTGATGTATGGTAATGGTGAGCGTGCCATTATCGAGGTGATGCACCGCTTGGCCAAAGGTGAAAAGGTGCATGACATTACCGATGTTCGTGGTACAGCATTTATCATTAATAAACATAATAAAGCCTCCAAGGCAAAATTCGTTGAAATTGCCAGTAACGATGTCGATACCATTGGACGTGTCGATCCC
>NZ_DDAH01000082.1:0-2541 GCF_002333245.1 Acinetobacter sp. UBA2063 | reverse complement strand
GATTGCTAAATTTTCATGAATCATATGTCTCATGGTGTCATTTCTAGGACGTCCCATAAATCCACTAGAAAATCCAGTATATGCTGAAAATCTAATATCAAAAGGACGATATGAAATTTTTATGATTTCAGGTTTATTGTTTTGTATATCTATTTTCGCATTCTCATATGACCAGCCTTTTGAGTTTGGTCTTTGATATTTTTTTAATAGGTCTTGAGAGCTTAATTCTTGAAAATCTGAAAGAATATTTTTAACAGATGTTTTATTAAAAGATATAGCGATGTCGTCACATTTTGATTCAATACCTGTGCTAAAAATCTTGAAAAACTCCGCAACACTAAACCATTTTGAGTAATGATTGATAAGTTCTAGATCTTTTTTTACGAAAAAGTAATTTGGTGCATCTAGGTGTATGTTTTGCCAAGATATTTGGTTTATAGAAAATTGATTTAAGCTTTCATATTTGAATTGTCTTCTACCAAACAAATCGTGATGGAGAACTTTAGCAAGTTCATCTTTTTTCTTTTTACCTGTTTTAATAAAGATGTTGATCGATACGCCTTGCATGATGTCAAAGACATTTTGGTCAATACTGCCATCAGGTGCGGTTTCTTTTTTCTTACTATTCCCATGTAAATCTAAGATATAAATTTTATCAAAACTTTTGAGTAATTCATGACGCATTTGACGGTGCGTAATGCCATCAATAAAACTATTGTTTGAAATGTAGGCTAAAATGCCTTCTCCATTTTTATCTATAAAATGTTGTCCGTAGCGGATAAATTTAATGTAATCATCATCAAGGTTAATTTTCCTCTCATTTAAGTTCTTTTTATAGTCAGCAATGAGGCTTTGGATCCAATCACTTTTATTGCTACTACTAACACTATACGGTGGATTACCAATCACACACATGACAGGTGTATCACGTTTTATGTGGTTGGCTTCATTGGCTTCGCTACTTAACCAATTGGCAAACAGTGTGCCTGTATCGGGGTGACTTTCTTCTAAACTGTTGGTTAAATACACTCGTAAGCGTTGCGCTTGCTTGGGTTTATAACCTGTATCGGTTAGCAACAAATCAAGTTGCAAATGCGCCATTGCATAACTTGCCATGAGCAACTCAAAACCATTTAAACGTGGTAATAAATGGCTTTCGACATAGTTACTCCAAATGCCTTGCTGCCCTGCAAATTTTTGATGAATATGTTTCACCACTTCGGCAAGAAACGTCCCTGTACCTGTGGCAGGGTCAAGAATTTGCACTTTATGCACTTCTTTGGTTTCGGTAATACGCTTGCCTTTGGCTTTACCTTTGGTAATGGCTGTACCTGTTGCTTCTACTTCAATCGTGGTTTTACTGGTATCGGCTAAACCTTGCGCTAAACCAAATTCGGTTTTTAAAATATCATCTACGGCACGCACAATAAAATTGACCACTGGGGCAGGGGTGTACCAAACGCCACGAGCTTTACGCAATTTGGGGTCATATTCACTCAAGAAAGTTTCGTAAAAGTGAATAATCGGGTCTTCCATTTTGGTGGAACGCCCATAATTTTTAAGGATTTCATGTACATTACAATGTAGAAAAACATCAACCAAGCTATCGACAATCCATTTAATACGGTCATCAATATCAGGGCCCGCAATATAGCCAAATAGTTTGCGTAAAAATGGATTGGTTTTAGGAATCAGTTCCGCCGCTTCCTGTCGGCTAAAAGTCGGTAAGGTCGGGTCATGTAAACGTGCGGCAAACATACCGTAAGCAATAGTTTGAGCATATACATCAGCAAAACCTTTCGGGGTAATGTCATGTATCAGGATTTGTTTAAAGGCTTGTTTTTGGTCTTTTAATGTACTGTCCTCAAAGCTATCTTCATCACTGGTTAAGGCTTTTTCAATCACATCAGAAAGTAGACGCGCTTTTGCTGCCATCATTTCTGCAAGTTTTTTAGGACTTTTAATGGTTTGTCCAATATGGGTACAAAAATTCTTGATGAGATTTTCAAAGACAGTAAAGTTCTCAGGAAGCGCTCGGATATGATTGCCAGTCACCTCAGCAATGGCGATTTTAGTGATAAATACGCCATCCTGATAAATATGAAAATTGAGATAGTCCGTAAAAATAAGATTGTTTAATGATGCTTTGTAACGATCAAATTGTTCTTTATTTCCTGTCTTTTTCAATCCGTCTAAGTCTTTATCACCGATATCTTTTGCTTCAATAAAGCCAATCGGAATATTTTTCTTTGTCAAAATATAGTCAGGTGCGCCACAAGATTGCCTTTTAGGTTCATTGGTCGCAGTAATATCTGGGACTATCGATTCAATCAGTTGGGCAAGATCGCCACGAAAGGTATGTTCTGTCGCATTGCCAAGTCGATAACGATGATTAATACGGTCTATATAGGTTGAAATAAAGTGACTCATATTGTTGTCTCATATTTGTTTAAGCTAACAATATAATTTATATAATAAAAAATCCATAAAAATGGGAGCATCAGCTCCCATCATTTTTATTTGGTTATTTGCCAGTCATAG
>NZ_DDAH01000080.1:0-4927 GCF_002333245.1 Acinetobacter sp. UBA2063 | reverse complement strand
ATTCATTTAAATGCGTCTAAAGTCAGCTTGGCTATTGCTGGGCAATATGGATGCCACCGTTGGGCGGAGGTATAGAACATCCCCTCGCCCAACAATCGTATATAACTTAATTCAGATTATTCAATAGCTTTCAATCACTATATTTTAATCATCAAGCCATTCATATCACTTCCCGCCCCGATCCAAAGCCAAATTCAATTCAAGCACATTGACACGTGCCTGCCCTAAAATCCCAAAAATCGGCTGAACCGTATGCGACTGAATCAGTTTTTCGATATTCTGTTCAGGCATATGCCGTGCATGGGCAATCCGCTTCACTTGAATCATGGCTGATTGCACGCTAATTTCAGGGTCGATGCCGCTGCCTGAAGCGGTGACCAGATCCGCAGGAATTTTAGATTTTTCAATCTGTTCCTTCGCTGCGATTCGATTCAGCCGTTCCTCTATGGCTTTCTGCAGTTCAGGATTGGTTCTCGCCATGTTGCTTCCGGCCATCGCCATAGGATCATAATTTGCGGCAGATGGACGCGGATGGAAATATTGAACTTGGGCAAAAGGCTGTGCCACTAAGCGTGAACCGATCACTTGATTATTTTCGACAATCAAGCTGCCGTTGGCTTGTTTTGGAAAGAGCATTTGTCCTAAGCTGGTTGCAGCAGCACTATATACAAAGCCGCATAAGCCTAGAGCAATGATGGTCATTCCAAACGAAGCGCGCAGTTTCTCACCCCATGATGAGTCTGCCAATTGATGATTTTGCATATTCACTTTGTCATCCTCAAAAAATTTATAGGGCCAAGATTGGACTGATCAGCAGATCAATCGCTTTAATGGCAATAAACGGTAGCAGCACCCCGCCCACACCATAAATCAGCATGTTGCGGCGCAATAATTGGGTAGATGTCGAAGGTTTGAATTTCACACCGCGCAGTGCAATTGGAATCAGCAGAGGAATAATGATCGCATTAAAGATCAGCGCAGACAGGATGGCACTTTCAGAACTGCCTAGTTGCATGACATTTAACACATGCATTTGCGGAATTGCCGCGACGAATAATGCCGGCAAAATTGCAAAATACTTTGATACATCATTCGCCAAGGAAAAGGTGGTTAATGCACCGCGAGTAATCAGTTGCTGTTTGCCTATTTCAACCACAGATAGCAATTTTGTTGGATCAGAATCTAAATCCACCATATTGCCTGCTTCTTTGGCTGCTTGCGTTCCCGAGTTCATGGCTAAGCCAATATCTGCTTGGGCTAACGCCGGTGCATCATTAGTACCGTCACCGACCATCGCTACCAAATGTCCTTTGTTTTGCTCGGTTCGAATGCATGTGAGTTTATCTTCTGGTTTCGCTTCAGCGATATAATCATCCACACCAGCCTCTGCTGCGATGGCCGCTGCTGTGAGCGGATTATCTCCGGTCACCATCACAGTTTTAATGCCCATTTCACGTAAGCGCGCAAATTTTTCTTTAATGCCTTGCTTAATCACGTCTGATAGTTCAATGACACCCAACAAATTCTGATCTTTAGCCACGACCAGCGGCGTTGCCCCTTTTGAAGCTATTTGTTCTACGCGCGCTTTCAGTTCGGCATGATTTTCAAGGTTTTGCGAAGCGAATTTAAGAATGGCATCCATAGCGCCTTTACGCACTTGATGACCATCCGCCAAGTTAAGGCCTGAAATGCGTGTGGACGCATTAAAAGCGATAAACTCAGCCTGTTCAGGCTCGGCCACTCTTTCACCTTGCTCTTTGGCCAAAGCAACCACCGATTTACCTTCTGGCGTTGGATCGGCCAAAGAAGTCAGTACCGCCGCTTGGCGAAGTTCAGACTCCGTCACTCCTGTTAAGGGATAAAAAGCAGTCGCCTGACGGTCACCGTAAGTAATAGTTCCGGTTTTATCGAGTAGTAAAACATCTATATCGCCTGCAACTTCAACCGCCTTGCCTGATTTGGCAATCACATTGGCTTTGAGCGCTCTGTTCATCCCTGCAATTCCAATAGCTGGCAATAAGCCGCCGATGGTGGTTGGAATCAAGCAGACCAATAGCGCCACCAATAAAATCGGGCTGATTTCAATATGCAGGAAATGTCCAATCAACGGCAGGCTGACCACGACGATGATAAAAGTCACAGTCATCACGGTCAGTAAAATACCTAAGGCAATTTCATTCGGTGTTTTTTGACGGTTTGAGCCTTCGACTAAAGCAATCATTCGGTCGAGAAAGCTATTTCCCGCCTCTGCGGTCACTTGCACGATGATCCGGTCGGTTAAGACTTTGGTTCCCCCAATCACCCCTGATTTATCCGTACCCGCTTCACGCAGTACTGGCGCAGATTCACCTGTTACAGCAGCTTCATTGATCGTAGCAAAGCCTTGAATGATCTCACCATCTACGGGAATGAATTCCCCTGCACGCACTTCAATCAAGTCATGCATTTTCAATTCAGCCGCTGAAATCTGCACCCCATCCATATCATCTTTAGAATGGATCCGGCGCGCCGTCAAATTTTGACGCGCTTGACGCAGGGATGACGCCTGTCCGCGGCCTTTAGCTTCGGCAAGAGCTTCAGCATAATTGGCAAAGAGAACAGTTACAAATAAAATCAATGTCACCAATAAGCCAAAAACCAGACTGGCTTGCCCCAAAATTGTACTAACCAGTGTAATCAGCGTCCCAAGCCAAACGATGGCCATCACTGGATTTTTAATCACATGCTGCGGTAGCAGTTTAATAAAGGCATTTTTCCATGCTTCAGCTTGAAATAAAGTTGAAGCGATAGTGTTTTGCTGTGTTTGAACAGTTTGTTTTGAATGATTCATTGTACTCACCCTTAACCTTGAACCAATAACAGATGATCAGCAATTGGCCCCAAGACCAGGACTGGCATAAATTGCAATAAGGTCAACATCACCACAATGGCGATTAAAGTCAGTGCGAATGTTGGCGTTTCGACTTTTAAACTGCCGCTGCTTTCAGGTGCTTGGCGTTTTGCAGCTAAACGTGTAGCGATGATTAAAGGAATAATTAATGTCGGGAAACGGCCGAGCAATAAAGCAATACCGCATGTGACATTCCACCACACGGTATTGTCTGATAGCCCTTCAAAGCCTGAGCCATTGTTGGCAAATGCAGACACATATTCGTACAGAACTTGAGAAATGCCGTGGTATTGCGGATTACTGTTGCCCGTCAATTCAGGGAAAAATACAGTTATTGCGGTTAAACCAAGAATGACGATGGGTTGGATCAAAATCACAACAGCGAGCAGCTTGATTTCACCGGCTTCAATTTTGCGGCCAAACAATTCTGGGGTGCGGCCGGTCATTAAGCCTGCAATAAAGACTGCTAAAAACAGATAAATAATGAATTGCTGTAAACCACAGCCAATCCCGCCCCAAATGGCATTGATCAGCATATTGGACAATTGCACCATACCTGTGAGCGGTGCAGATGAATCATGCATCATATCCACTGAGCCGTTATTGACTTGGGTGGTGACCGCTGACCACAAAGCAGATGATGCCTCGCCAAAACGCACTTCTTTACCTTCCATGGCGGAAAGCAATGTCGAAGTCGATGAAAGGCTTTCTGACCAGATAGCGCTAGTCGCAGAAATGATCGACATCAGCAGCATTGAAGCAAAGACCAAGCCTGCGAATTTGGCGCGTTTGGTGAAAAAGCCCAGCATAAAAATCACCGAAACAGGGATCAGTAAAATCGCAAGCATTTCCAGAAAGTTTGACAATGGTGTCGGATTTTCCAAAGGTACACTGCTGTTCGGACCATACCAGCCACCACCATTACTGCCCAATTGCTTAATTGCTACCATGGGCGCAACAGGGCCTAAAGGTATTTTTTGCGTTGTTAATTCGCTGCTTTGGTCAATCACTTGAACTTCTGGGCCGCCTTGAAAAGTCGATGGTACGCCTTGGCTAGTGAGCAATAATGACCAAACCATGCATAAAGGAATCAGAAAGCGGAACGTCGGACGAATCACATCGGCCCAATAGTTGCCGACATTAATTTGTTGCACTTTATGCTTAAAGCTGGTCTGTTGATCGGTTTCAGAAAGTGCATTGGATTGTTTGTAGAACAGTGCTCGAACTGTAGCCACCACCATCGCCAGGCCCATCATCGGCGTGATGATCTGCAAGCCGACAATGCCAACCATTTGCGATAAATAAGACAGTTGTGCCTGTCCTGAATAGTGCTGCTGATTGGTATTGGTCAGAAACGAAATCATGGTATGCAGCGCCAAATCCCATGACATATTCGGCGCATGATTTGGATTCAGCGGCAGGCTGGCTTGAGCCATGAATAAAACCCAAGTCACTAAACCAATCACCGCACAGCTCATGACAAAATTTAATGAATAAGTTTTGACATTCATCCCCCGTTTGGGATTGGTTCCAAAAACAGCGTAAATGGGCTTTTCAATCCAATTGAATAGAGGATCAATTTTCATCTCGCGGTTGTGCATAATTGCTGCGAGGTATTTACCCAAGGGATAAGCCAGAACAAAGACGATGGCTAAAAGCAAAGCAAACTCTAACATGGCATTTCACTCCTATGTTTCAGAGCTGAAAACTGCATGCAGATATTGAAATAACGTTTATTTTGATTATTTAGTACAACGCAATTTTTTTGATGCTGTACCTGCTGATGCGCGTGAATGACCGCACTCATGTTTTTCATCCTAAGCATTGGGATATTCCAAAATCCAGTATGAAAAATAAGACCGTAAAGTCTCTATTCATAACTTTGGATGCCGCGTAAAGAAAGCGTAAAAATTTAGCTCAATGCACTTATAAATGCAGAAAATATCTTAAAAGTGATGGCTATTATTATTCTGTGACTCACTTTATTTATGGATATAATTTCAGTACTTAAAGCCTTATTTTTAGGTTTTATAGAAA
>NZ_DDAH01000270.1:3554-4188 GCF_002333245.1 Acinetobacter sp. UBA2063 | reverse complement strand
ATACGGCATAAGGCCAAAATCTGATTACGCTCATCGGCATCCTCATCCCAATGCGCCACAATCGAGGGATAGGTGTCTGCCATTGCCTGCCAGAGGTGCTGTTCAGGAATTGCCGTTGACCACTGTGTCAAACTTGGCCCCAACAAACTACGATGATGCATTTGTGCTTTCTTCAGCAAAATAGTCAGATCAGGGTCTGTATGTGCGCGGAGCAAAGTACCCTGGTTTAACTCCTCCCGTAACCATTCTCCAAATTGTAGTTCGTAGCTGAGTGGATAACTGCCTGAAAGAATTTGCGCTTTAAGTACGATGGTGACTTCAAGTGCACGCTGTGCAGCCCCAATTGGATACGAAATTTTTAATAAGGTTTCTGCCAGTTGCAGTCGTTGCTGGAGTGTCAGTGCTTGACTCACCACAACCAAAACATCCAGATCACTTTCTGGACCTAGCCCGCCATCAACAGCTGAACCATACAGATAAATGGCAAAGAGGGATTCACCCAAAAGCTGCTGTAAAGATCCTGTTAACTGTTCGAGTTGCAAGGTTTCGGACATGCTTGACCTCTTTTTTCAATCGCATAAAAAAAGGCAGGATTTTCATCCTGCCCTTCATCTTATTCCCACTCAATCGTTGC
>NZ_DDAH01000270.1:0-3364 GCF_002333245.1 Acinetobacter sp. UBA2063 | reverse complement strand
TTATTCCCACTCAATCGTTGCTGGTGGCTTAGATGACACGTCGTAGACGACGCGTGAAACATCTTTAATCTCATTCATGATACGCGTTGAGATTTTATCAACCAATTCATATGGAAGATGTGCAAAGCGTGCTGTCATAAAGTCAACCGTTTCTACCGCACGAAGTGCAATCACCCATGCATAACGGCGACCATCACCAACAACACCCACTGATTTTACAGGTTGGAATACTGCAAATGCTTGTGCAGTTTTGTCGTACCAACCGCTATCACGCAGTTCTTGCATAAAGATGTCGTCAGCAAGACGAAGAATATCAGCGTATTCTTTCTTCACTTCACCCAAAATACGCACGCCCAAACCTGGGCCTGGGAATGGATGACGGTAAATCATGCTATGCGGTAAACCAATGGTTGTACCTAATTTACGTACTTCATCTTTGAACAAGTCACGTAATGGTTCAACCAATTCAAATTCTAGGTCATCAGGTAAACCACCCACGTTGTGGTGTGATTTAATTACGTGTGCTTTACCTTGTTTGCTTGCAGCAGATTCGATTACGTCTGGATAAATCGTCCCTTGTGCCAAGAATTTCACACCATCAAGTTTACGTGCTTCTTCTGCAAATACTTCAATAAATTCACGACCAATGATTTTACGTTTTTTCTCAGGATCAACTTCACCTGCCAAAGCAGACAAGAAACGCTGTTCAGCATCGGCACGGATGACGCGAATGCCCATGTTTTCTGCAAACATTTGCATCACTTGATCACCTTCGTTTAAACGAAGTAAACCATTGTCTACAAATACGCAAGTTAACTGGTCGCCAATGGCTTTGTGCAATAACGCAGCAACCACAGATGAGTCCACACCACCAGACAAACCTAACAGAACTTTTTCATCACCAATTTGTGCGCGTAACTGTTCTACACGTAAATCGATAATGTGTTCAGGCGTCCACAGACCGCGGCAACCACAAATCTGATGTACAAAGTTAGACAGTAATTCAGCACCTTTTGCAGTGTGAGTCACTTCTGGATGGAACTGAACACCATAGAAACGACGTGCTTCATCACTCACCGCAGCGAACGGGCAGCTTGGTGTACTCGCAGTCACTTGGAAGCCTTCTGGAATGGCACTGACTTTATCGCCATGGCTCATCCAAACATGAAGTTGGTTTTCACGATCTTGCAAGTTACCAATCAATTGATCACGTACTAGAATATCTACTTCTGCATAACCAAACTCATGTACTGTACCTGGCTCTACTTTACCGCCAAGTTGTTCAGACATGGTTTGCAAACCATAACAGATACCCAACACTGGTACGCCTAATTCAAATACAACTTGTGGTGCGCGTGGGCTTCCTTCTTCATGTACGCTTTCAGGGCCACCTGATAAAATAATCCCCTTCGGATTAAACGCACGAATGTCTGCTTCAGACATATCGAATGCATACATTTCAGAATAGACACCCGCTTCACGTACACGACGTGCAATGAGCTGGCTATATTGAGAGCCGAAATCCAAAATAAGGATACGATCTTCAGTAATTTGAGTATTGGTCGTCATGGTTCATCTTAAAGGCAAATGAATTAAGCGCCATATTCTAACATTTTTCACGCTTTGGCGCATCGCAATTCATCATCTATCTTATTTTTTCATTGGATTGAGCAATCGACACTGATATTTAAACTAAAATTTCACAGCAAAGCACAAAATAAGGAGTATTAAATCAACAATTCTTGCCCATTCTGCTCAACACAAAGCAAAAATTGGTGCTAAGATGACGAGTCAAGATATGCATTACCATGGAAAGGTATTCAATCGACAGCATCGTTGCCTTTTTATACGATTGTGATGTCCTGATTCAAAGGAAAAATAAAAGGGTAACTCAAAAAATTAAGGGTCCTGATGTTTCATCAATGGCCGAAAATATTTCACTATCATCTAGCGCTTGCCCGACCACGAGCAACAATTAGGACTTGAAGGACCAATAAAATAATGTTTCAAGAAATGATTGCGGATTTTCAACAGAATTTCTGGTTATATATTTCAATCCCCTTTATCAGTGGCTTTATTGGCTATGTGACCAAGGTCATTGCCATTCAAATGATGTTTTCACCACTTGAATTTAAAGGATTGCGATTATTTGGGCTTCCACTCGGATGGCAAGGGATTGTTCCCCGTAAAGCAGAGAAGATGGCCACCACAGCAGTGGAGTTAATGACCTCCAAGCTGATTAAACCCGAAGAAATTTTTGCCCGACTCGACCCCAAACGTATTGCCCAAGAAATTGAAAAACCATTGATGGCAGCAGCTGAGGACATTACCCGAGAAGTAGCACAACAATACCAACCTGGCCTATGGGAAGGCATGCCTGAGTTTGCACGACAAAAACTGATTAAGCGTGTCCAAGCCAAAGCGCCAGAAATTGTTGAACATATTATGAGTGAAGTGCAGAAAGATGTTGCCAAGTACTTCGATATCAAACATATGGTGGTCAATAACCTGCTCAAAGACAAACGTTTGCTCAATGAAATCTTTAAGAAAGTGGGCAAACAGGAATTCAAATTCTTTAGTAATGTCGGTTTCGTGTTTGGTTTTGCAATTGGTGTGGTACAAATGCTGTGCTGGATCGTGACTCAAGGTAAATATCCATGGATGCTGCCGATGTTTGGTGGCTTTGTCGGCTTTTTCAGTGACTGGATGGCTTTACAAATGATGTTTAGACCATTGTACCCGAAGAAGATTTTGGGCTACACATGGCAAGGTTTGTTCATCAAGCGTCAAAATGAAGTCGCGGCAGACTATGCAGCGCTCATTTCTAAACAATTACTCACATCCCGTAATATGATGGAAGAGCTTTTTTCTGGAACCAATTCAGATAAAGTGATCGAACTCGTCAGTCGCCATGTGAAACAAGAAATTGATCTACAAGCAGGTATTGTTCGTCCACTGGTGGTGTACGCGATTGGCGGTGAAAAATATCAAAACCTTAAGACCGAAGTGGCTGAACGTATTTTACAGCAACTGCCAGAAACCATGCGTTATGTAGAGTCTTATGCCGAAGATGCGATGAATGTCCGCAATACGTTGGTCGAAAGAATGCAGCGCTTAAGCCCTGAAGAATTCGAAGGGATGCTCCGCCCTGCATTTAAAGAAGATGAATGGTCGTTGATCATTGTGGGCGCGGTGCTGGGTTTCCTTGTTGGGGAAATGCAGATCCACTTTATGCTGTAAATCTAAAATCCGTACAATTAAAAATAGGGAGCAATTGGCTCCCTGTTTTTTATGATTAAAAAGTTAATGAGCATCGTAAGCGCCCGCTGAACCCCATGCCTACTTTTAATTTTGGTCGGATTTC
>NZ_DDAH01000176.1:0-4055 GCF_002333245.1 Acinetobacter sp. UBA2063 | reverse complement strand
AAATTTATCCTGTTTTATTTTATTTTTCTCCTGTATCTGTCATGCAGGGGATTATAATTTTTTTACAGCGGTCAATGATGATGCTGAAGAAATGTTTGACTCAGCCTATCCACAGCAAGAGAAAACAGATTATTCAATTCTGCATAACCTGTTTTTTCAGGGTGAGCGCTGGCGTGTCTATAACTATACGGCCTATCAAACCAACCAGTTTAACCATAAAATGCTGACAGGTGACACCAGTAACTTGTCTCTGGATGATTTTTCAGTTTCATTGGGATATGGCATCATCTACCAACTCAATCCAACCAACCAAATTGGCTATGAGTATTTGTCCAGCTTTCCATTTGATCGGGGGCAGTTGGTTCGCTTTTTCTGGTTGCGAATATTTTAGGCCATCTTTTGATATAAACCTGCACGTACCATACCTGCCTTGGTTTCCTTGATTTTTTGCCAACTGGCTGGAAGTTTTAGCTGTGACAGGTCACGGTCTGCCTCAACATAAATATAGGCGTTCGGATTAATCAATGGTTCAGTCAACTCGGCAAGCTCTTGCCATAAATCAAGGCTGTAGGGTGGATCAAGAAACACTACATCAAAGCCACTGTGTAATTTCACTAATGCCTGCTGCGCGGTTGAGATCATCAACTGACAATTTTCCGCTTTTAATAACTGGATATTATCCTTTAAAAAACGTGCCTGAGTTGGGTTGGGTTCAATCATCACCACTTTTGCTGCGCCACGCGAGAGCGCTTCAAAACCGAGGGCGCCCGAACCACTGCATAGGTCCAGCACCTGTGCATTCTGGATATCCCACATCAGCCAGTTGAACAAGGTTTCACGGACACGGTCAGGGGTTGGCCTTAAACCCTCAATACTGGCAAAGGGCAGGGAACGTCGTTTCCATTCACCCCCAATAATGCGTAATTGGTTCTTCATTATTCAGTGGTTCCATCGGCTGGCTGCGGTGGCGGTGTAACGGCTGGGGCAGGGGTCACCGTAGATGATATTGGCAGTGAGGTTTGCGCCGTTGTTGGTGCAGTGGTATTGCCGCTTGGCAATTCGCTTGGCTTGATGCCTGCTGTCATTAAGCCGCCACTCACCTGATGGTTTGCAGGGCGCAGCGGATTCTTGTTGCGTGTCACTAACCAGTAATCGAAAACTGGGCGCGCCAGTTGCGCTGCGGAACCACCATGCTTACCATTTTCCCATACCACGGCAATCGCAATCTCAGGGGTGTCTGCTGGTGCAAAGCCGACAAATAAACCGTGGTCCCATTGTCTTGAGGATAAGGCCGCTTCATTGTAGCGTTTGCCCTGTGCGATACTCTTGACCTGGGCTGTACCTGTTTTTCCAGCAATTGAATACTGTAGGCCACCTTTAATGCCTCGACCTGTTCCTGTTTGGATGACATCAATCATGGCTGCATGCATATTCAGCCAGTCCTGTTCTGTCCCATTGAACTGAATTTTACCATCAGGGGCATTGTGCACCGTGAATTTTTTTGCACCCTTATTGTCCCGCAACACGTGAGGGGTGACGTGTGACCCTTTGTTCGCTGTAATTGCCGTTGCCATTGCCAGTTGTAATGGTGTTGCGGTAAATGCACCCTGACCAATACTGACCGAAATGGTTTCACCTTTTAGCCACTTGGATTTGCGGGTACGCATTTTCCACTCAGGGCTTGGATATAAGCCACTGCTTTCACTTGGCAGGTCAACACCTGTCTTTTCCCCGAAACCAAACTGGCGCATCCAGTCATTCATTTTTTCGATACCCATGCGGTAAGACAGGATATAGAAATAGGTGTCACAGGAGACCACTTCGGCCTTATGCAGGTTGACCGCACCATGTCCCGTTTTTTTATGGTCACGGAAGCGGTGACTGTCACCAGGTAAGTTGAAATAGCCTGGGTCGGAAATCGCAGTTCCCCAGTCAACCAAACCATAATGAATCCCACCTAGTCCAAACATTGGTTTAATGGTTGAACCAGGAGGATAGACACCCTGAACCGCACGGTTATAAAGTGGCTGGTCTAAATTATCGCGTAAACCACTATAGTCTTTCGAACTAATGCCCGTTACGAATAAATTGGGATTGAAGCTGGGACTGGAAACCAGTGCCAGAATTTCACCAGTACGTGGGTCCATGGCCACAATTGCCCCACGGCGGTCCGCCAATTGTTGTGCCGCGACCATCTGGAGGCCATAGTCAATCGACAAATACAGGTCATTGCCGCGAATCGGCGCCTTTCGTCCCAGGTTGCGCAGGATATTGCCATGTGCATCGGCCTCTACCGATTCGTAGCCTGGGGTACCATGCAATAATTCTTCGTAGCTTTTTTCCACTCCAATTTTACCAATTAGGTTGGTGCCTGCGTATAAATCCTTGTCAATAGATTTCAGTTCTTTATCATTAATACGGCCCACATAACCCAGCACATGCGCGAAAAGCTCTCCATGCGGGTAATAGCGGGTCATTTGTGTTTCAATCTTTACCCCAGGAAAGGCATATTTCACTTCACTGAATTTGGCAATATCCGCTTCATTCAGGTTTAGCTTGATGGCAATCCGCTCAGTTTTCCGTGCCGTTTTCACCCGACTCTTAAAGCGTTCAACATCTTCTTCCGTTAGGCCCAGTACAGGAATCAGGCGGTTTATTGTGTCATCTATATCGCTGACATCTGCACGGCTGAGCGTGGCGGTAAACACGGGATAGTTATCGGCCAAAAGCACGCCATTGCGGTCATAAATATAACCACGGGCAGGGGCTAGTGGTTGCAGGCGGATTCGGTTCTTGTCCGAGGCGGTGGTGAAGTCGTCATAGTGCACAATCTGCAAATAGGCATAGCGGCAGATCAGGATGAGCAGACAGATCACGACAATAAAGATTGCAAAAAAGATTCGACCCTTGTAAATGCGCTTTTCTTGTTGCATGTTTTTTAAAGGAAAGTGCTGTTTCATACGGTGTCGACTTAATTACAAAATAAAAGAATGGAGCGATTGGCTATTTTAACGTAAGTTGAATGATCATACTGTAGAATTTTCAGTACTTCATGCAAATGTGGTGCGACACTTTTTGACTTTGCAGACATTAAAATTGTATGGTCTTGTATATTAGGAGCAAAATAATTCTGTTAAAGTCACAAACTGTTTGAAATAGGACACACTCTTAGGGAAAGTGGAGAAAATAATGAAAAGAATTTACCTTTTGCTGGCGGTTTTAACATCTACGGGTTTGGTTCACGCTGGGGAAAATCCATTTAAGCCTGAACCTAAACTAAAGGATGCAAAAGTTTCAACCTGGAATATTGGGGCTGGTGTAACCAAAAAATTATTACACGCCAACCTTGAATGGGTAAATCCATACGGGATTGCTTATGCGAAAGCGGGTGCGTTTTTAAACGATGATAATGAGGCGGGCGGTCAGGTTGGCTTCCGTTATCCATATTACCTGACAGGCACAGATAAAAACGGATATTACGTTGGGGTGTATGCAGGTCATCTGGACAGTAAAAATTATGGTGGAAAAGTAAAGGCGAATTTGGGTGTAGGGGCTGATATGGCCTTTGTATGGTTGAATAATGAACGGATTAGCACATTCAGTGTGGGTGCGGGCGTACGTGAACCATTGAAAGGGGCAGATGGGAAGACTGTTAAAAAAGCAGAACCTGTGCTTCAGTTTTCATACACCTTAAGTTTTGGTTTGTAGGAGAGTGCAAGCTGTTCATCTATAGGCCATAATGTATCAATAACTTTGAGAGTCATGCATGTTTGATTACGTCAATGAATTGTGGCAGATTTTCTTAAATCGACCTGACCATCTGGCAGTCTTAAGTATCATTCCAGTGACTGCCTTTGTAACATGGGCACACGTGTGGATGGCTTTGAAAATGGTGTTTTACCCAATTAATTTCTGGGGATTCCATTTAGGACCATTACCTGTAGGTTGGCAAGGGATTGTGCCACGTAAGGCAGGACGTATTTCAGGCATTATTACTGACAATACCCTATCAAAATTAGGTTCATTGCGAGAGTTTCTGGAAGCGATGGACCCTG
>NZ_DDAH01000013.1:6546-10348 GCF_002333245.1 Acinetobacter sp. UBA2063 | reverse complement strand
ACCTGCTACTTTAAAGTCCATATCACCCAGATGGTCTTCGTCACCCAGGATGTCTGAAAGTACTGCAAAACGCTCACCCTCTTTCACCAAGCCCATTGCGATACCCGCAACTGGTGCTTTAAGCGGAACACCCGCATCCATCAGTGCAAGCGAAGCACCACATACAGACGCCATTGAAGATGAACCATTTGATTCAGTAATGTCTGAAACCACACGTAACACATACGGGAAACGGTCAACTGGAGGAAGTACCGCCTGTACACCACGACGCGCCAAACGGCCATGACCGATTTCACGGCGTTTAGGACCAGATTCACGACCTGTTTCACCTACAGAGTATGCAGGAAAGTTATAATGCAACATGAAGTTGTCAGTTTTGGTACCAGCCAAGGTATCAACCATCAACGCATCACGAGTGTTACCTAGAGTTGCAGTCACAAGTGCCTGAGTTTCGCCACGGGTAAACAATGCTGAACCATGGGCACGGCCCAGCACGCCAACCTGAACGTCGATAGCACGAACAGTTTTTGTATCACGACCATCAATACGTGGCTTGCCAGACAAGATGTTGTCACGTACTGTGCGGTATTTAAGGTCTTCGAATAATTCGTTGACTTCGTCTGCAATGCCAGTTTCGTCATTTTCTGGAACGAACTGAGCTACAGCTTCTGCATACAACGCATCCAAAGCTGCATAACGGTCTTGTTTTACCGCAATGGTATATGCTTCAGAGATTTTCGCTTCGAAAGCTGCTTTTAATTGCTCAAGAAGCGCTTCATTTTTAGTTGGAGCAACCCACTCTGATTCTTTCGCACCAACAGCTGCAGCAAATTCTTTGATTGCTTGTACAGCAATTTGCATTTCGTCATGACCGAAAAGTACTGCGCCTAACATTTGGTCTTCTGAAAGTTCTTTCGCTTCAGATTCAACCATTAACACTGCTGACTCTGTACCTGCAACCACAAGATCAAGATCAGATTGTGCAAGTTGTTCTAACGTTGGGTTAAGAACATATTCACCATTGATCAAACCAACACGTGCGCCACCAATTGGACCACGGAAAGGTGTGCCTGCAATCGACAATGCAGCAGATGTACCCAACATTGCAGCAATATCAGCATCCATGGTTTTGTCAGAAGACACAACTGTTGCTGTGACTTGGATTTCGTTGAAATAACCTTCTGGGAACAATGGACGAATTGGACGGTCAATCAAACGAGAAATTAGAGTCTCTGCTTCAGAAGCACGGCCTTCACGCTTGCCATAACCACCAGGGATACGACCCGCCGCATATTGTTTTTCTTGATAATTCACAGTTAACGGGAAAAAGTCTTGACCCGCTTTTGCTTTTGGCTGAGCCACAACCGCAACAAGCACAGTTACACCACCCATTGTGATTAAAACTGAATTTGCTTGACGTGCAACACGACCCGTTTCTAAAACAACTTGGTGTTGACCAAATTGGAATTCTTTACGAACGATATTAAACATTGACATGTATTATATTTTCCTGATGTCTTTTAAAAAGTTATTCTAGTGAGACCCCTAAGGTTTGGCATTCAGACCACAACTGGCGTGTGGATAAATGACAAAGCTTAGAAGCCATCGCACCAGATCAAAATTTTTAAATAAATTTAAACACAAAGAAGGAGCGAACATGCGCCCCTTCTAAAAATCGCCTAACTTAAATCAGGCGAAACTTTGTTTTCAGCGTTAAGGCATTGCAACATGCGAAATACCGAAAATAAAGCCAAATCGAATTAACGACGTAAACCTAATGCGCCGATCAAAGCAACATAACGACCGTGATCTTTACCATTTAAATAGTCAAGTAGTTTACGACGCTGGTTTACCATACGAATCAAACCACGACGGCTGTGGTGGTCATGTTTGTGCTCTTTAAAGTGACCTTGCAAATCATTGATTTGAGCAGTCAACAAAGCAACCTGTACTTCTGGTGAACCTGTGTCGTTTTCAGCACGAGCAAATTTAGCGATGATCTCTGCGCGATCTGCGTTAGTTAAAGCCATTCGATTTCTCCGAGATGCTTAAAAAATAAAATGATAATGATCAGTTGCAAGCAACTGATTGCCGTGCATCACTACAGCAATTCGCCTATTTTAAGTGATCTATGGCTATATTGCAAAAATGTTTTTATTTCATCATTGGGACAATGACAATTGTCAGAAAAACAGGCAAACTATTTATCAATTCTGTTTTCAGTTTACAATAGAAATGAAAGAAAACGAAAAATTAGCGAGGGAATCGTGAAAATCTTATCCACCAATACCTGTTATGTGCCAGATGACCTCAATCAAGTCATTCGTTCCAAAGATGAAGTCGCGGCTGAATTGGGGGGCTTGACGGAAAAGCAGGTCCAGAAGATTTGGGATAGTGTTGAATGTCTTTATAAAACGGGGAACTATCCTTTAATTACCCTATGTCTACGCCGTCAGGGACAAATCCTGCTGAACCGTAGCATTGGCTACGCTCAGGGCAACACTCCCGATGGTCTGGGTGCTGATGCCAAGATCGGCACACCAGACACTCCCGTTTGCCTGTTCTCAGCCTCTAAAATGGTCACGGCCATGCTGGTACACATGCTGGATGAGCGTGGTGACCTGAACCTGCTGGATCCAATCAGCTATTACATTCCTGAATATGGGGTCAATGGCAAACGGCGTGCGACCCTGTTCCACCTGTTATCACATCGCGGTGGAATTCCACGGATCGACGGTGAGATCACCCCTGAGTTGCTGTTTGATGAGAAAGAGATTCTAAAACGCCTGTGCGCGGCCAAGCCAGTTTCACCATCAGGTACGCATCTTGCCTATCATGCCGTGACCGCAGGCTATATTCTGGGTGAGGTGATCAAGCGTGTCACAGGACAAAGCGTGCGTGAATATCTGGCTGAACATATTGAAAAGCCAATGGGTCTGGATTATTTCAACTATGGCCTAAAACCAGAGTACCGCGCAGATGTGGCAATGAACTACGCCACTGGCATGCATCCAGGTTTAGGTACGGATCGTTATTTAAAGCATGTGCTGGGTGCTGGGCTACAAACCGCTGTGGACATTACCAATGACACACGTTTCATGGACATCATCTGCCCTGCTGGCAACATCTACACCAGTGCAGAGCAGTCAGGACGTTTTTTTGAAATGTTGCTCAGTGGTGGTGAATATCAGGGCAAACAGATCATGAGTGCCAAAACCGTTTTCCGTTCGACCTTGCCGACCTCTGGCGTCAGTATCGACCGTAGTTTACTTGCGCCAATGCGTTATGCACTTGGCCCAATGCTGGGCAGCAACCCTGTCGGTCTGTTTGGGCCAATGACAGGACAGGCTTTTGGACATATTGGCTTCTCGAATATTTTATACTGGGCCGATCCAGAGCGTGATATCAGTGTGTCATTACTCACCACAGGAAAATCTGTAGTCGGTACCCACTTGCCTGCGCTGACAAAAATGTTGTACCAAATCTCAAATAACTGTCCAAAAATCCCGAAAAACCAGCGCCGCTCATTATTTGCCACTGACCGTAGTGAAAATGATCTGGTTTAATCAGTTGAAGAACAGCTACGCACAAAAAAGCCCAGATTTTCACCTGAGCCTTTGCGCGTAGTTTTTATTATTCTGGTTTTGATTTATTTTTATTGCTTGTTATTTTTCATTCAGACCCTCTGAACGCTTACCACAATCTTATGATTTTTACGTTTCCTTTGGTGATATCTTCTTTCCTCTGTACTTACCATTCTGTCGAAATTAATTATGAAGAAAAATAGGATTTCTCTCATCTA
>NZ_DDAH01000013.1:0-6431 GCF_002333245.1 Acinetobacter sp. UBA2063 | reverse complement strand
GATTTCTCTCATCTCTTTGTAAGCAAAAACGTACGGTTCTTTATAACATTTAACTGAATAATCCAGAAAAGCTGTCAAACAACGATACCGTAGCTTTTAGATGTTGCCGTTATTTTTCACTAGATAAATGTGCATGGACAAGACATGCAACCGATCTGACGCAATGCTTGAACAAGTAGAGTTTAAACAATACTGGTTAAAATAAAACCAATATTTATCATGATTTTATTCATTTAATATGGATAAAAATAAAAAAGCCCTGTAGTCTCTCCCAAAACTACAAGGCTTAGCGGCTGTAAGTTTCCTCTTTTATCACTTACCTCACTGTAAGTTCGCTGTCTTTCAGACTTTCTTATTATCGTTTTGCGATTTATCTAGCTTTCCGTGCCAGATTCGTTGTGTTTCCATAATCTCAAAAACATTCGGCTTGCTCTAGCGACAATATCTCGAATCCTTGTAAGCTTTTTCTTACAAAACGGTGAATTTTAAAGAATAACTTTATAATCCAGCAAAATTGATCTTTTGTACTAAACCACTACGGCGAACTGTTCGAATTGTAAGCGCCTGTTGCAAGGTGCCTGAATCGGCCAGAATACTGACCACTTTTTTTGCGCGCGTCACTGCGGTATAAATCAGTTCCTGACTCAGTAACTTCTCTGCGGGGGCATCCAGAACAATCGCGGTATGGGTAAATTCAGAGCCCTGTGATTTGTGAATGGTGAGCGCAAATGCAGTTTGCATGTTACGAGGTAAGCGGTGTGCAGCAATCCATTTATCCAGACTTGGAAAATACACCTCAAACTGCTGAGATTGGCTTCTATGTTTAAAACAAATGCCAATGTCTCCATTGGAGATTCCAAGCTGATAGTCGTTGTAGGTCATCATCACGGGACGGCCCACATACCAGTCGCCCACCGCAATCTGTTTAAGCTGCTGATTGAGCCACTGTTCAGCATAACGGTTCAGTTGCTGCAATCCCAGTTGCCCATGTCGAACGGCGGTTAAAATTCGGTAATCATCAAATGCGTGTATCACCTGCTGGATATACGGTTCTGGTTCATCGCCCTGCACATAGTGTTGCAGTGCCTCAACATAGCCCTGAAACCCATACATCAGCTTTTGTTGATAGGGTTCAATTTCGAACTCACCATACTTGGGCAAATATTCCAGTTGAATAAAGTCTGACATGTCTTTGGATAATGCAATCGGTTGCAAGCTGCTAGGTGCAGCAATCTCCTGTTGCAGTCTGGTCAATACCTGAGCATGTTGTGTTGGCTGCTGCTGGGCCTGAATAAATCTTGCCAACTGTCCAATTTTTGCCTCACCCGCAAAACGGCGGCTTTTTTGCAACCGGACACGGTTTTCAGCCAAGCCCTGCACCTGCTGTAAGTCTGCAAGTACAGAACCCACATCCACAGAAGCCAGCTGATTGGCATCACCCAGTAAAATAATGCGGCAGTTTTCAGGCACCGCCTCAAACAACAGGGTTGCCAGATTCAAGTCCAGCATGGAGGCTTCATCCACCACTATCACATCATAGGGCAAAGGCTGCTTTTGATGAAAACGTGGGATCTGCCGATTGCCTATACCCAGCAAACGGTGCAGGGTCTGGGTGCTTTGGTGGCGCAGTTCATCGGTGACCAATCCCGACTCAAGCAGCTTGGGGTCATTCAATGAATGTTGCAAGGCCTCCTGCATACGCTGGGCTGCCTTGCCTGTCGGTGCCGCCATCGCAATGCGCAGGTCAGGAATCATCTGGTTCAGTACCGCGATAATACGAGCCAGCGTATAGGTTTTGCCTGTTCCTGGCCCCCCTGTAATGATACTCAGCCATTGCTGCATCACCATTTTAAGGGCGGCCTGCTGATGTTCATCGCTGAGCAAGTGCTGATAAGGTGCTGTATCGAGCAACTGAATCGTTTGTCGCTTTAATCGACAAATCTGATCAGCTAGGCGTTGTTCCAGTTGCCAATATCGGTATAATGCCAAGCCCTGCTGATCATGGACGCATGGGGCAACCTGAGTGCCTGCAACATCGCTGCAAACCACCAGATCGCCCAGTGCCTCAAGCTGTGCTGGATTTGCCTCAATACAACTGTCGCCTTGCAGGCTGGCCTCAATCAGTTGCTGTAAGATTTGCGCTGCACCATCTGCCTGAGCTGATTGGGAAAATGGTGCCTGTGTGAGATAGCTACTCCACATCTCAAGCCAGCCTACGGTTGCTGACTGATTATTTATTTGTTTGTCCACAGAGTTATCCTCAAACTTACCCACACGCTTGTCCACAAGGTTATAAACATGTTTATCCACATGATAATCTACTGTTTAATCTAAATTCTTTACTTTTATCTACATTGGTTTGGCCATTTTATCCTCAGAGAAGTATCCAAGGATGGCATCCAGACGCAAGATAAATTCGTCATCAGGTTTCCAGTACATATAGCCCTGCTGCGCCTGTCCATTCATGCCACGCAAATACAGATAGGATGCCCCACCCAGATGCTGCTCAATCTGATAATTCTGTAGTTTCACGCTCAGATAACGGTGCAGTGCCACCAGATACAAGGCCGCCTGTAACCAGTAGCTCGACAGCGACATACTATCTGCAATTTGGCTAGGCTGGTAATCTGCCTGTTCAGCGCCCAGATAGTTACTTTTATAATCAGCAATGTGATAACGCTGACCGTCAAAATAGACCAAGTCAATAGAGCCATTTAAGTAACGGGCAGATTTCGCCTCCAGTAATTCAGGCATGCTGATGCCATATTCTGTGAACAGTTGCTGTACGCGCTGCATGGCCAGCACACGATCCGACAAGGCCAGATAAAATGGACATTCCGACAGATATTGTCCTGTCAGCAATTGTTTTAATTGGAAACCATCGTTCAGTGGCGTGGCCAATACCTCACCCAACCATACCGCAATCCATTGGTATAGTTGCTGCTCTGAATTTTCCCGTGCTGGAAAGTGATTCTGGTATTGATCCAGCAAGTCAAACCATAAGCCTTGATAGGTATTCTTAAAACGGCGGCGGATTTCCTCAACCCATGTTTCAGGTCGCTGAAAATCAATCTGCTCAAAAATCTCATGCAGGAAATTTCCAGCCAGTGTTCCTTTCGGAAAATATTGCTTAATCCACGCGATTGGTTGGGAAACAGGCGCAAATGCTGTCAGTATAACGTTTAGCTCATCTTCAGCCTGATCAAAGTTCTGCTCAATATTGGCCAGACGATCCGCATGACTGGCCTTGTGTCTTAAATGCTGTGCCAGATAACTGAAGCTGGTCTTGCCTCGTGCATAAAAACGCTGCATAGGTAAAGGCTGAGCAGAAAGTGGGATTCTTTGTTGGGTCTGTTGCTGGCGGTGGAGAGCCTGTGGTCGTTCCAAAACCAGAGCTTCATCCAGACAGTGTGGATGCTGGAATGCCTCACCCTGATTCTTCCAGAATGCCAATCCTGAAAGTTTGTTCTTATCTCCCTTTTCAGGTTCAAACACCGCATAGACCCGATGACTGGCACGGGTCAGCGCCACATACCACAAACGGTTCTGCTCAGCCTGCGCCCGTTGCTGGTGCTGATCCAGCTCATTCTGTTGCAGAAAGTTTTTATCCGCAATCGCCACCACGCGTTGCATTCGGGTCTGCCCTGTTTCTGGTAACTGGATTTCCGTGGTTGAAAAATTTAAAGCCTCTTTTTTTGAGTCTGGTGCTGCTTTATTTGCTCCAAGTAAAAAGACGATTTTAAATTCCAAACCCTTGGACTGGTGGATAGTCATTAACTGCACCCCAGCTTCACTGGAAAGCTTATGTTCCAGCTCCCATTCACGGTCACTTGGTGAATTGAGCTGCTTTAAATACCAGTGATAGAGGTTTTGTGCCCCCTGCACATGCTCGCTGTGCTGACTCAGGATATCAGTGAGATGGCGCAGATTGACCACTGCCCGTTCATTGTCCTTGCTCTGGGTGGCAACCAGTTGCTGCCAAATTTCAAATTGATTTAAACAACGTTGCCATGCCGATAAAAAGCCCTGATTCAGCCACATCTCACGGATGTCATCGAATTGCTGGATATAATGGCTCAGACCCTCTGGACTTTGTTCTAAGGCCAATAATCGAGCCAGATCAAAGCCAAATAAACGGCTGAGTAAAGCCCGTTTGAGCTTGGCTTCATCATAAGGATCAAGCAACGCCGTGAGTAAAGCGCCTATATCCTGTGCAATCTTTGAGTCAAACACACTGCGCTTTGAGGGACGATTCACACGAATTCCCAAGTATTCCAGTGCATATTGAACCTCGTCCAGTTGTCGGTGGCTACGGGAAAGCACCGCAATATCATCTTCACAAATGGCTTTGCGTATCTCACCATCCAGGCATAGCTGCTGCAAATGCGCCTGATTCAATAAGCTTTGAATTTTCCAGGCCACTTGAGTCGCTTGCTCATTGCCCTCTTGCAGTTGCAGCCAGCGCAACGGTGCTAGATTGAACTGTTCCTTGTCAATCAGGGCAGGATGTGGACGTGAACCAGCCTGAATTGGGTCATAGATCACCTGCTCGCCAAAATCCATTTGCCGCTGAAACAGCACATCCACCACTTCAACCAGTTCTTTGACCGAACGGTGGTTGTGGATCAGCTTATATTCACGCCCCTGCTTCGCCATAATATCCTGATAGGCATTCAGGAATGTCAGCATGTCGCCGCCACGGAAGCCATAAATCGCCTGTTTACGGTCACCCACCATAATCATGCAGCCCTTTTGGTAACGCTGTGGATGCCGCCAGATGCTCGCCAGCATATCATCCTGATCCTGATTGGTATCCTGAAACTCATCGACCAGAATTAAGGGATAACGTGCCTGTACAAATACCGCAAAATGTTGTCCCTGTTCGCCCTTTAAGGCATCTGACAGGGTTTTGATCTGCTGGGCAAAAGTGGTTTCACCTTTTTGTTGCAACACTTGAGGCAAACGCTTTTTGACTTGCTGACAAAGATGAAACTGTAAATAGGTATTGAATTGATCTAAATGATTTTGAATTTTAAGTTTCATCTCCCAAATATCTTTTAATAACTGAATCAAAGGATGCTGGTAAAAACAGTCCTGAATACTTTGATCACATTTATTAAAAATACTGCTTCGAGCTCGTCCTTTAGAATCTAAAAATAAAACATCGACGTCTTTGAACGCGTTTTGATCAAAATAGATATTTATGCCCTGCTCTTGAATTTGCTGAGCCAGCCGAACTAAGCCTGTTTGAAAAATGAAATGAAAACGATCTTTTGCAAAAGCCTTTTTATTAATAAATTTATAATATGCGCCATTGAGTAGATAATAATCCTGTAATTCTTGTAAGTACTGCGAAGAAGTTACTGCGAACTGATGCAAGCATGATTCAAACGCAACGGTGCTAAACACAGGCAAATCTACTTGTTTCAAATGTGCTGAACTAAAATTCAAACTTTCTTCAACCACTTTAATATACTGATCTACGCTCTTTAGTTGCTGACTCATATATAAAAAATCAATCACCTGTTGTGGCTGCGACTGAATCCATTCGCGTAACACATCATGAATCAGTTGGCGGGTATAGCTCTTGGCATCCTCAGTGATTTGGGCACGTTCAATCTTGCCACTTTCAAAGGCAAACTCGCGCAACAGCTTCTGGCTAAAGCTGTCCAGTGTCCCGACAAACAGCTCGTCCAGTTGGTCAATCACAAGTTTTAGCCGTTCACAGGCATAGGCGATACGTGGCGCAAAGGTTTTTAACACATGCTGTTTCAGTGGATCAGTTTCCTGCTCCGCCTGCATGTGAATATCAGTTTCCAGTACGCTGCGTAACGGTTCCAGATACTGCTGAATCTCCACCAGACGCAAACGGATACGGCTTTTTAGCTCGGCGGCGGCAGCACGGGTAAACGTGGTGGCAATGACCTGATTCGGCAGGTATTTTTCCAGAAAAATCCGCACCATCAAACTGGATAAGGTATAGGTTTTGCCTGTTCCAGCCGAGGCTTCAATTAAATGTAAACCTTCAAACTGAATATCCCGAATCGGTTGATAAGACACTGGATATTTTGAGTTCATGTCTTACTCCACACGTAAAAATTCAAAAATAGGCTGGTATAAGGCATGGGAATAATGATCACAGGCATAGTGCAACAATGCACTTGCATCCTGTTCCTGCAAAAGGAACTGCCAGTCACGATGCAATTTACACGCTTCATTTTGAGCCATATCAAAACCAGAAAAATCACCTGTATCATTCCAATCTTTTAAAACCTGTTTTTGGCTGTCTTCAACCAGAACCCATCGAGACTCCTGCTCAACCCATTGGTGGGAATTGCCTTTCTCGATTGGCTTTAAGATCAAGGCTGCGGGTAACACCACAGGCTGTTGCTGCGCCTCTTGCCATAGTTGCAACCAGAGATCGGAAGAGC
>NZ_DDAH01000156.1:0-3622 GCF_002333245.1 Acinetobacter sp. UBA2063 | reverse complement strand
TCCGATCTTAAATATTTAATTTCAAAATGGGTACGGGCTGAGTCTGTTGCAATCTTTTGCTTTTGGTAAGGTAATTTCCACACATCAATAAGCTGTTGCTCTGCCTCATCAATATATGCTGGAATGTTGCTCGCCAGCGTAATCATGCCATTCGGTTTTAGGCGAGACAACAGGAACTCGAAAAATGGCATGTTCAGCCAGCGCTGTGCTGGATTATGTGGCTCTGGATTGGGATAGAGAATAAAAAACTGTTCAACCTGTGTAGGAAACAGGGCATGCACCACCCAGGGCAAGGCGTCGGCATGCACAGGGTTTAAATGTTCACGCGGTTCCAGTTGATGCTGTTTCTGCATCGCCACAAACTTTTCCCTGGTTCGTTCAATCGCATACAACGTTACCTGCGGATGTTCAGCCGTGAACAACAAGGCATGCCTGCCTTTTCCAGCCCCAATCTCCACGTAGATCGGGGTATCTGGAATCGGCTGAAAATCACGTGGTGCCCGCATGCGTTGTGCTTGAAATTGACGAATCAACATAATCCCATCAAACTATCTATAAATCGGCATAAGTCTAACAACTCACCTGACGTTTGCCTAATCTATTTACCTTCTGCCTTAGGAGTTTTCTATGCCCCGTACCTTTCCCTGCCCTCGTTGTGGCCAGCCAAGCACATGGGAAAATAATGATTTTCGTCCATTCTGCTCAGAACGCTGTAAATTGATTGATCTGGGTGCCTGGGCAAGTGACGAATATAAACTCCCAACTCAGGATGCGCCTCAGGCCGATCTCAAACGCCATGAAGATGATTATGAGGATTAATCATCTTCTTGTTTAGTCGTACCGAACTCAACCCGCTTTACTTGCCACAAAAGGATTAAATCGCTTTTCATAGCCGATGGTGCTCATTGGCCCATGCCCTGAAATAAATTGCGTGTCATCAGGCAAACTAAAACATTCACGCTGGATGGAATCCAGCAATTGCTGATGATTCCCTTTAGGAAAATCAGTACGCCCAATAGAACCCTTAAACAGGACATCCCCCGTCCATAATAAACCATGTTTGGCATTGTAGAACATCACATGGCCTGGGGTATGACCAGGCGCAAAACGCACCTCAAACTCATCCTCACCCAGTTTCAGCACTTCACCACCCTCTAGCCACTGATCGACCTTGACGGGTTGTGGAATCGGGAAGCCATAACGTGCCGAAACTTCCTGAATCATGTCCAGCCAGAATTGATCCTCTTTATGTGGACCAATCACAGGCACTTTCCATGTATCAACCAACTCACCGACCGCACCTGCATGATCAAGATGTCCGTGGGTGAGCCATAATGCTTTCACATGCAGACCCAAGGCTTCGATTTCTTTTTTCAGCACTGCCGCATCACCGCCTGCATCAATCAAAATCGCGTCTTTGGTTTCACTGTCCCATAAAATCGAGCAGTTTTGTTGAAAGGCAGTCACAGGGACAATTTTGACTTGTAGCATAAAAACCTCTGGCTAAAACGCAGTTAACGGTGGGCTAAGGTATGGGTTAGGGCATCAAGATTAGCCTGAACCAGACTAGCAAGCAAATCAATATGGGCCTGATCGGTATTCAGCGCAGCAATATAGGCATATTCCCCACCACCCGCATGTTGAAACAGTTCTTTATTCTGAATCGCCAACTCTTCCAATGTTTCTAAACAATCCGCCGAAAATGCAGGACTAATCACCTGCACGGACTGAACCTTTTGCTCGCCCCATTGTTGTAATAACTGGTCGGTATAGGGTTTGACCCATTCCTGCTTACCAAAGCGAGATTGAAAACTAATCGCCCATTCCTCATCTTTCAAGTGCAAGACATTTGCAACTAAACGGGCAGTGATTCGACAACGGTCAGCATAAGGATCACCCTTGTCCGCATAAGGCTGGGGAATGCCATGAAAGGACATCAACAGCTTTTCAGGCTTGCCATGTTCAGCCTGATAGTTGAGAACACTATCCGCCAATGCCTGAATAAACAGCGGATGCTGGTAGTAATCCTTGATGAGGGTCAGACCTGGCAAATGACGCTGCTGTGGAATCCATCTGGCAAAGGCGTCATACAATGGTGCAGTTGAGGTGGCTGAATACTGGGGAAATAGCGGCAACAGAATCACATGCTCTTGCGGTGTTTTTTCCAGTTGTGCCAAGACATCATAAATGCTCGGTTGCCCATAGGTCATCGCAGGGACGACCGTGAGGTCAAGCTGATGATTTTCATCTTGCAAGCGTTGTTTAACCAAGCGTGTTTGCTCAAGTACAATTTCCCGCATTGGAGAATCTTTTGACCACACTGAGGCATACGCCTCGGCAACCCGCTTGGGCCGAAAAGTCAGTACAAACAGGTGCAGGATAATCCACCAGATTACTTTGGGGATTTCAATGACACGGGTATCGGATAAGAACTGTTTTAAGAAACGACGTACTGCTGGTACAGTGGCTTGGTCTGGCGTACCTAAATTTGCTAAAACCACAGTTACTTTGGGTTTTGGTGTCGCTGACATACATCACTTCCGCTATAGCTGAATTTCTCCCTATACTTTAGCAGTTTTGCCGTACTTTTTTAATTTGCCGTACTTTTTTAAATTGGATTAATGCATGGTCTTAAACTGAAAAACCCGATTGCTTTCCAGAAGCTTCTGCCCTTTTGCGGTCAGTTGCCACAGCATACGTTGGCGGTCATCTCGTCCTGTTGGCACAATCCACTCATTCTGGCGCATCTGCAACTTGATTTCATGCAGGGCACGGATATTCACCTGTGCACGTGAAACAGCATGCGCGCGTGGCATTTCCTTGCGCGCATCATCCAGACCCGTTTCGTTTAGATATTCATTCATGCGCTTGGAAAAATATTCTTCAGTTGTTGGAATCACAAATGATGAACCAAGCACATTCAGTAACTGTGCCCATGTCATTTTACGGAATGGTTTAACTTCTTTGAAATTACCATCCTGATAGGCATGCATACGGTATTCAAATGAATACACCTCATGCATGGACACCTTGAGCACACTGGTGAGTGGATCGGCTTCCCGACTGCCTATTTCAGTTTCAAGCTGTTTAACCTTGGCACGCAAACTGTCAATTTCATCTTGTAAAACTTGCGTATTTTGTGGACGAACCCACCCCACCACAGGATAGCGTTCCAGCATTTGTGGCATACTGGAGCGAACAGCAAGCTCCAGATCCCTTAAGCTAAGATAGGTAAAAACTTGATCAACTTCATGTTGAAGCTGTTTTCTAAACTCTTTGAATTTTTCTTTTAACTCGGCTTTATGGTCATGCAGTTTAGCTTCGCGTGCTTCTGGCTCTTCATGCATAAACACAATCACGGGTTTCTGTTTGGTCATGGCATAGATATATTCCAGATGCATATAGCCCACACCTGAAACGGACTGCTCGCCATACTGGCTCCCCAGCAAAATCACCACGTAATCACAGTCATCAATCTGTCGGCGAGCAATCGAGGTGCTTAAGGGTGTGCGCTGTTCCAAGCCCCACGAAAAGAACCCCATTCCAACCAGTGTCTGGGCCAAAACCGCCCGTTCTGGTTGCATTTCATTGCCAGACGTAGAATTGACATCCTCCCCGACCT
>NZ_DDAH01000106.1:1973-2744 GCF_002333245.1 Acinetobacter sp. UBA2063 | reverse complement strand
TACCTGTATTCATCAGCAGGAAACAGCCTGTACCGTAGGTATTTTTTGCCTGTCCCGCCTCAACACACATTTCACCGAAAAAAGCCGCCTGTTGATCCCCTGCAATTCCCGCAATTGGAATCCCAATCTCCTGACCACTGATGGTATGGGTATGCCCATATATTTCAGAAGAAGTACGCACCTCAGGCAACATGGCTTTAGGAATATTCAAGGCTTCAAGCAGCTTATCATCCCACTGCAATGTTTCAATATTAAATAGCATGGTACGTGAGGCATTGGTATAGTCAGTTACATGCGCCTGACCATTGGTCAGTTTCCAGATCAACCAGGTATCCACTGTACCAAACAACAGCTCGCCACGTTCTGCCCGCTCTCGGCTGCCCTCTACCTGGTCAAGAATCCACTTGATCTTGGTTGCCGAAAAATATGGGTCAATCACCAGTCCAGTGACCTTACGTACATACTCATCCCAGCCGTACTGACGAAGCTGGTTGCAGATTTCATTACTTTGGCGGCTCTGCCATACAATCGCGTTATAAATCGGTTTACCTGTTTTTTTATCCCAGATAATTGTGGTTTCACGCTGGTTAGTGATGCCAATCGCGGCAATCTGGTCGCTTGAAATACTTGCCTGTGCTAAAGCCTCAACCCACACCGCACTTTGCGTTGCCCAGATTTCCATTGGGTCATGCTCAACCCAGCCTGGTTGCGGGTAGATTTGGGTAAACTCACGCTGGGCAATCGTAATAACATTTGCATCGTGATCCAACA
>NZ_DDAH01000106.1:1143-1886 GCF_002333245.1 Acinetobacter sp. UBA2063 | reverse complement strand
TTTGCATCGTGATCCAACACGATTGCACGTGAACTGGTTGTACCCTGGTCAAATGCAACCACATATTTTTTTTGACTATCTGTAGAGATCATGGCATACCTATTCAGAATTGCCTTATGTATCAAAGCAATAAATGAAATACCTATTAAAAAAATGGGCCTCAACACTGCGATACAGCAACAACTTGTATATAAAAATAAAAAACTTGCACGATTATATGCAAAATTGTTCGAAAACGAAAATTCTTTCTCTCATTTTGAACCCAAATCATGATGAACAGCGTGAGTTTTAAAGATTCATCACAATACAAAATCTAATTTATGCGATACTAAGACTAGAAATAATAGGACTACTAATATGAAAAAAACTAATTTATTGATTATTGTGAGCGGTACACTTCTGGTTGCGGCATGTCAAAGCACTCCACATCAGTACAATGGTGTGACAGGTTATGAAATTGAAAATAAAACGGCAACTTCGGCAACACTAGCCTATACCTTGGCAGCACGTGGCAACAGTGAGGTTGATGAGAAAAAACTACAGCATGCCTGTAAACAAGTGTTAGGAATGGAAAAAACCTATAAAATTTCGATACTCAGTGTCAATGAAATTATGAACCCAACCAAACAGGAACAATATGGGGTGCAACTTGGCAACAGCCGTGCAACTTTTGGTCTATCCAACTCACCTGATTTAAACAACACTGAGGGCTATGCAACACGTCAGGCACTGGAAACACGCCC
>NZ_DDAH01000106.1:0-951 GCF_002333245.1 Acinetobacter sp. UBA2063 | reverse complement strand
CAGGCACTGGAAACACGCCCAACCACACTGAAAGTGGTTCGCTATACCTGTTCATAATGGTTAAAAATAAGGTGGTTGATTTAAACCACCTTAGCTTTATCTGCGTACTTATTATAAGGTCTTATAAAAACTGACATTGCGAAACTCTTTGGCTTCATCCAGATCAGGCCAGGTGGTTGCGCTGCGCTCATCAATCTTCATATATTTAGGGTGACTAAAGTTTTTAACCCGACTATCCGCTACCCAGACTTCTGGTGCGAATTTTAAAAACTCATCCAGAAAGAATCGGTTACACTGATCGTAAAGCACATCCGCAGCCAGCAAGACATCTACCTGTTCTGACTTGTACAAATCATCCAGATACTCAAGCTCGACATTATTTAGCAAGGCATTTTCACGACATGATTCCAAGCTAACCTGATCAATATCACAGCAGATGACCCGCTTTGCCCCTGCCATTTTTGCGGCAATCGCCACCACGCCTGAACCCGCCCCAAAATCCAGCACCACCTTGTCTTTAACATGATGCGGTTCTGCCAATAACCATTGCGCCATTGCTAGACCTGAGGCCCAACAGAAAATCCAGTATGGCGTTTCATTCCAGATACGGCGAATGACTTCATCATCCAGACGCTCAGTTGGGAAAACAGGTGGAATCAGCCATAGGGAAATTGGCGTCTCAGGAAGCTGTTGCGCCAATAAATCTGTATTTGGAATAACTTCATGCAACGCTTTCAGCAATTGCGCAGGTGCTTTGGCAAATTGAAAAGTACAGCTCATATTTCTTTAATTCTATACAATCCCCCTCTTTCATAAAGCATAGGTGTCTACATATCTGTAACCCCCTCCTACCCCCCCTTAAAAAGGTGGAGGAACATCATTTGAATCAAGACCTTATAAGATTCACAGGAAGTCTCCCCTTTTAAAGGGGAGATTTAGAGGGGTTAAAAA
>NZ_DDAH01000014.1:0-6887 GCF_002333245.1 Acinetobacter sp. UBA2063 | reverse complement strand
ATACAACGAAATATCAAACTGCTTTGTGGTATTTATCTGATCATGGGGAGTCCACAGGTGAAAGCGGTATGTATTTGCATGGTGCGCCTTATGCGATTGCACCAACGCAACAAACCCATATCCCGATGCTGATGTGGTTCTCCACTGTCTGGCAACATCAGGCAAAACAACAGGTCAAGTGTTTGGCACAACAGGGCAGGCAGGAGTTGAGTCAGGATAACCTGTTCCCGACCATGCTGAGCCTGCTAGATGTGAAAAGCAAGGTGATCGACCCGAACAACGATATGCTGGCAGCATGTCCTAATCCATAAGGTGTGATGAAATCATGACCAAAATCTTGATGATCGAAGATGATTTTATGATTGCAGAGTCAACAATGACCCTGCTGCGCTATCATCAGTTTGAAGTGGAGGGAGTCAATAATGGGGTCGATGGCTTGGCATTGCTGACCAAACAGGCGTTTGACCTGGTTTTATTGGATCTTGGTTTACCGCTTATGGATGGCATGCAAATCCTGAGACAAATCCGCCAGCGCACCTCAATTCCTGTTCTGATTATCTCTGCACGGGATCAGTTGCAGAATCGGGTGGATGGACTGAATCACGGCGCGGATGATTATCTGGTTAAGCCTTATGAGTTTGATGAATTGCTTGCCCGTATCAATGCACTATTGCGTCGAGGAAATGCCGAAACCGCCTTACTGAAAAATCAGTCACAGTTACTTAAAAGTGGCGAGTTGACGCTGGATGTGGAACAGCATTTGGCGACTTTTAAAGGGCAGCACATTGAATTGTCCAACCGTGAATGGGCCATCCTGATCCCAATGGTGACGCATCCCAATAAAATCTTTTCCAAAGCCAACCTTGAAGACAAGCTATATGATTTCGATAGTGAGGTGACAAGCAACACCATTGAGGTGTATGTCCACCATTTGCGTGCCAAGCTTGGCAAGGACTTTATTCGAACCATTCGTGGGCTAGGCTACAGACTGGGACAACCCTGATTATTTATGAAAAAAATGAAGCAATATTCACTGAAAAAAAGACTGATTTGGGGAACATCTGTCTTTAGTCTCCTGCTTGGATGCTTGCTGATTTTTACCGCCTATAAAATTGCCCTGCATGAGGTCAATGAAATTCTGGATACCCAGATGCAGTATATGGCTGAACGTTTCGCCGTTGAACCGATCATAAAGATTGCCAGCAAAATAGAACTGCACCGAAGTTACCATGAAGAGGATTTACTGGTTGATATTTGGGCATATAAAGATCAAAGCCATCTTTGGCACCAAACCCATTTACTGGTTCCACCTGTAAAACAGGCGGGTTTCTATAGCCAACAAACCGCACAGGGCACATGGCGAGTCTATGTGTTTCCCTTAAAGGATTATCAAATTCAGATTAGCCAGCAGGAAAAGGTACGTCAAAGCTTTGCATGGGAACTGGCAGGCAGTATGTTTATTCCCTATGTGCTATTGCTGCCATTCGCAATTATTGTACTGGCCTTTATTATCAGTTTAAGCCTAAAACCGCTAGAAGATTTTAAAGCTGAGCTGACCCAGCGTGGATCTGAGGGATTGGCACCGATTGATAGTGAGGAATATCCGCAGGAACTGATTCCAACCATTGAGGAAATGAACCATTTATTTGAACGTATCCAGCACGCACAGACCGAACAGAAACAGTTTATTGCCGATGCAGCACATGAACTCAGAACGCCTGTTACCGCCTTGAACCTGCAAACCAAGATTCTGATTAGTCAGTTTCCTGAACATGAGGCTTTGCAAAACCTCAGTAAGGGGCTGGCACGTATTCAGCACTTGGTAACACAGTTGCTGGCCTTGGCAAAACAGGATGTTGGATTAAGCCTGATTGAACACAATACCAGGTTTTGCCTGAATGATGTGGCACTGAACTGCGTGGAGCAACTGGTCAATCTGGCAATGGAGAAAGAAATTGATCTGGGCTTTGAGCGTAATGACCTGATTGAAATGCAAAGCCTTGAGCCAACCGTTCACTCGATTATCTTTAACCTGATTGATAATGCGATCAAGTACACTCCGAATCAGGGCATCATCAATATTTCGGTTTATGATGATACCGATGGCTTTGCCTACGTGCAGATTGATGACAGCGGGCAGGGCATTGATCCAGACCAATACGACAAGGTTTTGAAGCGTTTTTACCGTGTGCATCATCATCTGGAAGTGGGCAGCGGTCTTGGACTTTCAATTGTGGATAAGGCCACGCAGCGTTTGGGTGGCACACTCACTTTATCAAGAAGTATTGATTTAGGCGGTTTATCGGTGCTGGTAAAACTTCCTAAAAAACTGGAGCATCATGCATAGAGAAAACTATGCTGATGCCTTTTCAGCGTGTTCTTTAAGGTCGCGCAGAAACAACACACATTTCTGAATACGTTTTCCATCATTACCGACCTTGCTTACATTGAAATTAAGTACCCAGCTCAGGCGTTTTCCAACCTTGGCAATGTCCTTATAGACTTGCGGCTCAGCAAGCAGCGCTTTGTACAGGATGAGGCTGGCATCATTTAATTGTTCAAATTCAAAATGATAGGCCGTTGAGAAAATAAACAGCAACCAGTCACGTACAAAGCAGTCATGCAGGCTGAGTACATCACGTGGATCAGTTTCAAAGTCAATAAAGCTAAACTGATTCTGCTCATCGACTAGAATATTGCGTGCAAAGGCTTCACTTAAATACCCACCTTTCTGATGTATGCTTTGAATGGACTGAATTGCCTGGGTAAATAGTAGAAATTGTGCATCAGGATTTTCCTTGCGGCGGGCAAGCGCCTGATCTAGTTGCTGAATCTGGCTTTGATGCTGTATTCCAATGTCCTGTAATAAAATGCCTTTTTCCGAAACTGCCAACACATTTGGCGTGGAAACCCCTAATGCTCTGAGTTGCTGAATACGCTTGAATTCACACTGAATTGCGATTGATCCCCCTCGGTTGGGAACAGGCATGATTGCACCGAGGTTGAATATTTTTGCCAGCCATTTCAGTGGGGTGTAGAGCCATAAACCATGACGCTCGGAAGCCTTTTTAAGCCAGACCTTGCCGATGTTGAGTTGGTAGGCCTCAATCGAATTCTGTTGTGTGGTTAAAGACGATTCTAAAAAAGTTTGAAAGTCAGACATAGGCCAGCAAAAAACATCCTGATGTTTATAAACACTTACTTGTATTAGGTGTTCACTTTACCACATCAAGCTGCGCTTGCGGTACGGAATTACGGTCGGGGAGCGATACGTGGTATTTTTCAGTGACCGCATAGAGAACAAAGTTAATGGTCAGGCAAATCCAGCCTGTCCAGAGATTATGGCTGAGGAAGTGTGCGCCACGCATCATCTGTGCCCAGCCCATCGCAAAACCCAGTGTTAAACCTGCAAATAAATAAAACCATGCACGTTTTCTGTCCTGTAAACGGTAGGTAAAGTAGCCTGTGAGCAAGGCAAAGCCTGTGCTGGCATGTCCACCTGGAAAGCAGTGTCCCGCAGTTGCGGAGAAATCCCAGACAAAACCCGTTGTGGTTGCGTGTGTCATATTCCAGGGGCAGGCATGGGCTGAGTGGGCTTTTAGGAAACCGATAGCACAGGTACACAGCATACTGACCCAGAACATATAGCCATATTGCCAACGTCTTGCTTTCAGTTTCTCAACCTTAAATGATAAACACCAAAGTACAAAAAAGATGATGTAGACCACTGTCAGGATTTTCTTCACATAAGTATGACTTAGGATGGCTAAATACCAGTCGCCCTTTAATTGGAAATGTCCTGTGCTATCCACCCAGGGTTGAATAAGAGATAAATCAATCTGTCCAGCGACTGGAAATACAAAAATCAATACCAACCCGCTGAGAATAAGTAGGCAACTGTTCCATAAGAGAAAAGGGGATTTCATTAACATAATGAATAAATAATAATGGCGCAGATTGGACTGAGATTTAAAATGATGGAACTTAATATAAAATTAACCAAAACTTAAAGAAAAATTAAATTTATTTGAATGATAATTTTTATTATTATCTGATGTTACTCAGTAAGTGTATTTTTGGGTACTTTCACCACAATATATTGTGGTTGAATTTTTGAAAATTTACAACATATAGGCTAGGTGCGTAACATCAGTTATTATAATAAAAATGTTATTCATATTATAAGGTAATACAAATTTATAAAATAAATGTGGAGCGAGCTAATACATTTAAAATGTATGTTTGAAATAATTTTTTTATGTTTAAAATTATTCCCTTGTAGTGAGGTCTGCACATACAAGGGAAATTTTAGGAATACTTGTTTCTAATCATTAAACCACATCAGAATATGGATTCTTCAGAGTTTGCCGAAATTTTGTGAATGGAAAGGTCTGCACCGCGATATTCATCTTCCTGAGAAAGACGGATACCCAAAGTCGCCTTTAAGATGCCGTACACGACAAAACCACCAATCAGCGCAATGATAATACCTAAGCCTGTACCAATGATTTGGGAAATGATGGACTCGCCACCCAAACCGCCTAAAGCCTGCTGACCCAAAATACCCGCAGCGATGCCACCAAATGCACCACAGACACCGTGTAAAGGCCATACCCCCAGTACATCATCTACCTTGAGCTTGTTTTGTGTATAAGTAAACAGGTAAACAAACAGGGCACCTGCAACGCCGCCAATGAATAATGCACCAATAGGATGCACAATATCCGAACCCGCACAGATTGCGACCAAACCTGCCAATGGACCATTGTGCAGGAAACCAGGGTCATTTTTACCCATAAAGTTTGCAGCCAATGTACCGCCAACCATTGCCATCAGTGAGTTGATTGCCACCAAACCAGAGATGGCCTCCACCCGTTGCGCACTCATCACGTTAAAGCCAAACCAGCCTATAATCAGAATCCATGAGCCTAAAGCAAGGAATGGAATTGATGATGGTGGATGGGCACTGACACGGCCATCATTCTTATAGCGACCATTTCGAGCACCCAGCAGGATTACCGCCGCCAATGCAATCCATCCACCCATGGCATGTACAACGACTGAGCCTGCAAAGTCATGGAACCCTGCACCAAAGGTTTTTTCCAGCCAACCCTGCAAGCCATAATTGCCATTCCAGATCATGCCCTCAAAGAACGGATAGATCAGTGCGACCAGAATCAGCGTGGCAATGGCCTGGGAGCGCATTTTGGCACGTTCAGCAATACCACCAGAGATAATCGCTGGAATGGCGGCGGCAAAGGTGAGCAGGAAGAAACAGCGCATCAGGTTGTAGCCATGATCGGCAGCCAAGGTAGTGCCCGCATGGAAAAAATTCTGTCCGTATGCAATCCAGTAGCCCACAAAGAAATAGGCAATAGCTGAAATGGCAAAATCAGTTAAGATTTTGCTGAGCGCATTGACCTGGTTTTTATGGCGTACTGTACCCAGTTCCAAAAATGCAAAGCCAGCATGCATTGCCAATACCAGTACTGCACCGAGCAGTAAGAAAAATAGATCTACGTTTTGCATAGTAGTGCTCAAAAAAAGTGCTAAATTCGGTTTTGATACAAATATTTGATTCGTTTTTTGCACCAAAATAGATTTAGTAAATCTAAAAACTCAAGTTGTCGTGAAACAACTCAATTTGATGAATTTTATAATGCAAAAAACGCACCAATTTAGAATTTAAATTGTAATTTTGATGAAAAGTGGTGCGATTTGCTTAAAAAGAGCACAAAATTGTTGCTGAATATGGAAAAAATCGGGTTATCTAAACCAATTGACCAACCTTAAACCTGAAATATTTTGAAAGTCTTTGCTATTACGAGTGACTAAAGCTAAGCCTTGAGCCATTGCGATTGCTGCAATCTGTCCATCTGCAAAGGGAATATTAAGCCCATTTTGTTGTGCTTCTAAGCGAATTTCAGCATGAATTTTGGCAGCAGATTCATGATAAGAAAGAGTGGGAATCAGACTGACAATGTCATGTAAAAAAGAACCAATCATTTCTTTACCTTGCCCTTGAGGCATTTTAAGCCAACCAAATCGAAGTTCATTCCAAACTAAGCTCGGAATTGCAATTTCATGTTGATACAGTTGAAATTGCGAAATGACATGCTGATTGGGTTGTGGCTTGATCAATTCAGAAATGATGTTGGTATCTAGGAGATAACTAATATGAGATAGGGTAGAATTTACCATGAAAAATTTCGCCCCTGTTCTTGTGAGCGTTCAGGCTGAAAATCATCAGTCTCATTTTGTAAATCTTGTATATGTTGTTGATGCCATGCTGATCATGCCTGCATAAGACTTTGTGGCTGATGACCTAATTTTTGATAGTCATTGAAAGATAAGAGCACCGCAGAGGTTTGCCCTCGTTGTGAAATAAAAATCGGTTGACCTTGTTTGCTTTGTTGTATCAGTTGCGCAAGATTGGCTCGGACTTGGCTAAATGGAATGTTGTTCATATTATTTGTCCTATTTAGATGTACATTTGAATTGTACATTTTGTAAGGCGAGTCTAGTAAGTATAAGATGCCGATTGTACTGATTTAAAGCCGCAGTTGAAGTGGGAAAAAAGAACGTTTAAAGTATATGAAAAAGCTGAGTGGCGGGGAGATGTTGTTGGGGCATGGGGTTTTATGAGATAAGAATTTTACTTTTAAAACAAATGGTCGTAGGCATGCTTTCTGTTAAAATATTGAGTCAAATCGCATTTGTATTGAAATAAAGTCATGAGCATTTTAGATTTAAGTTTGTATCAAGAAACTGAAAATTTATCTCCACAACAAAAAAAGTTTAATCGTCAGATTCAAAAAATTGAGAAATTACAACTCTCTTTGGTTGAGTGGCAACAAGCACAACAAAAAGTACAGCAGGATGCAAGT
>NZ_DDAH01000213.1:0-7318 GCF_002333245.1 Acinetobacter sp. UBA2063 | reverse complement strand
CATTAAAGTACGTGTATGACGCCGTCCTATATGATGTCCTTGACGGTTCAATAAATCACCTAAGCTTTAGGCTGGACAAATGTCTCATTTTTAGAGATACGCTTTTCTCATCTATCAAGATTAATTTTCTGCTATCCTATCCAGAAGCTGAATCAGTACTTTAGAATTAGAGGAAAAGTGTAATGCTGCAATGGTTTGAAAAATTAGTTGATCCATATCCAACGAAAGACTTAAACAAACCATTACCCACCACGTTTTTCGCTTTCGTCTGGCAAGCCACCAAAGGCGTTCGTCCTTTCCTGTTTTTACTGATTGCCTGTACTGCAGCCGCAGCCTGTTTCGAGGCATTGTTCTTTTCTTATATTGGAAAACTGGTTGACTGGCTCACTAAAAGCCAACCCAATACCTTTTTAGAGACCAACCAACAAAATCTCACCATTCTGATTAGCATTCTGTTTGCCAATATTTTCTTTGTCAGTCTGCAATCTGTTATCAAGCACCAGGTTTTATTCAGTAATTTTCCAATGCGTCTGCGCTGGCGCTTTCATAACCTGTTACTTCAACAAAGTTTAGATTTTTTCCATACTGATTTCGCAGGGCGCCTTTCAGCCAAGGTGATGCAAACCGCTTTGGCCGTCCGTGAATTCTGGATGATCCTGGGTGATATGCTGGTTTATGTACTGATCTACTTTATTACGATTAGTCTGGTACTTGGTTCAATCTCCCCTGTACTCATTATTCCTTTGATTTTATGGCTGGCTCTATTTATCGCGATTGCCAGTTATTTCATTCCCCGTCTGGGCAAAGTTTCGCAGGAACAGGCTGATGCGCGCGCAGTGATGACAGGTCGTGTCACTGATGCCTATACCAATATTCAAACGGTGAAACTGTTTGCCCACGCAGGCCGTGAAAGCCAGTATGCCAAAGAATCCATGCAGGAATTTATGGTCACGGTGTATAAGCAAATGCGTCTGGGGGTGAAATACCAGATCAGTATTCGCCTATTGAGTGCTTTTCTGTTTATTGGCGTAATTGGCACATCGGTCTGGCTGTGGACGCAGGGTCAGGCTGCCATTGGGGTCATTGCGGCGACCACAGCAATGGTATTAAAACTGGATAGTCTTGCAGAATTTATTATGTGGCATGTCACCATGCTGTTTGAAAATGTCGGCACCATTCAGGATGGCATGAAAACCTTAGGTAAACCGATTCAGATTCAAGACAAAAAAGATGCAACTGAACTCAAAGTTCAACATGGTGAGATTCGTTTTGAAGATGTGAGTTTTGCTTATAATCAAAAGAATGTCATCGATCATTTCAATCTCACCATTAAACCAGGCGAGAAAATTGGTATCGTTGGGCGTTCTGGAGCAGGAAAATCCACCCTGATTCAACTACTCTTGCATTTCTACAAGCTCAATCAAGGTCGCATTTTGATTGATGGTCAAAGTATTCATGATGTCACACAAGATAGCTTACGTGCTAATATTGCCCTCGTGACTCAGGACACCTCTCTACTGCATCGTACGGTTGCTGAAAACATTAAGTATGGCCGCCCCAATGCGACTGAAGCTGAAATTCAACAGGCTGTCAGAAAAGCCAAAGCGGAAGAATTTATTTCACAGCTAACCGATATGAAAGGTCGTGTTGGCTTTGATGCCTATGTGGGTGAGCGTGGGGTCAAACTGTCTGGTGGGCAACGTCAACGTATTGCAATTTCAAGGGTTTTCCTGAAAGATGCACCAATTTTAATCTTGGATGAAGCTACCAGTGCACTTGACTCAGAAGTCGAGGCAGCCATTCAAAGCAGTTTAAATGAGTTGATGGTTGGCAAAACGGTTATTGCAATTGCACACCGTTTATCTACTATTGCCCAAATGGATCGTCTCATTGTGCTTGATCAAGGCAGAATCGCAGAGCAAGGTACACATGAACAGCTCATTACTCATGATGGCTTGTATGCTCAGCTATGGAAACGTCAAACGGGTGGTTTCCTGGTAGATCAGCGAGTGACTCAGGACGCAGAATAATGTTGTATTTAGAAGACTTAAAGGTTGGAGATCATTTCATCAGCCGTGAATATGAAATGACACTTGATGAGGTGAAACAGTTTGCTGGTCAATATGACCCACAACCTTTTCACCTGGATGAAGAAGCTGCCGCACAGCATCCTATCTTTCAGGGTTTGGCGGCGAGTGGATGGCATACCTCAGCAGTCACCATGCGTTTATGGACTGAATGTTTTCCTGTCGCAGGTGGTTTGTTGGGCACAGAGTCCAGTTTACGCTGGCCCCGTCCAACACGTGTTGGCGATAAAATTCATGTTGAAATTGAAATTACGGCAATTGTGCCATCTAAAACCAAAATTGATCGTGGTATCGTCAGCTATGTCACTCAGGCTTTGAACCAACATGGGGATGTGCTATTAATATCCACAACCAAAATTATGGTCTTCAGAAAACCAACCTGATTTTTGAACGATTAGGTGACTCCTTTGTCCAACAATTTTTATGATTGATAATTTTATTTCATGTAAAGATGTTTAAGACTTATATGTTTAAAAGATATTGGCAAAATTGATGAGCGCCACGGAAAGCACATGAAAACAACCTCAACTCGTCAAGATCAAGGCATACCAGGCGTCTATGGCTTATTGCTATTAGATGTTGTTTCTCGTTGGGGATATAACGATGAAACCTTATTTGCTCCATTTCGTTTAACCAGTGAGCAACTGGCCGATCCAAATTACCGAATTCCAACACCGATTGCAAATGAATTGGTGAAGCATTCTTTGCGCCTAACGGGTGAAAGCACGCTTGGCTTTCATTTAGGTACACAAATGCGAATTTCAATTCATGGCTTCATTGGCTATGCCATTATGACCGCGCATGACATTACCGATGCAATTGCACTTGCAAGCCGTTTTATTCAGTTACGCTTGCCTTTTTTACAGCTCTATTTTTCTACGTTTGGACCTAAAGCCACCTTGCAGTTGCAGTGTGACATTGAAGTTGAACCTTTACGCACTGAAATTATTCTCGGCCTCACCATCGGCATTATGACCATGGCAAGAGCATTGACAGGGATAGAAGATTTAAAAAGTGATGTTGACCTGGATTTTCCTGAACCTGCGGGTTTTGACAAATATAGGGATAAATTAAGCAGTACCATTCGCTTTAACCAACCACATCTGATTTCCAGCTTTGATAAAAAATATCTTGGCTTAAAGATGGTCAATGCTGACCCAATTGCCAGCCAGATTGCCATTAACCAGTGTGAAACTGAACTGTCTGCTCTAGGCGAGCGTCGCCGTCTGGCCATGCGTGTCCGTGATATTTTAACCAATTCTGAACAGCATTATTTAAGTATTGAAAGTGTTGCTGAACGTCTGCATATGTCTGACCGCACCTTAAAGCGTCAGCTTGCAGCTGAGGGTACATCTTTTTCAACACTGGTGGATGAAGTGCGTTATCGTCATGCCACTTCTCTGCTGTCACGTACAGATTATAGTCTGGAACAAATTGCAGATGAATTGGGTTATTCTGATGTGGCAAACTTTAGCCGTGCCTTTAAGCGCTGGAGTGGTCGTAGCCCAAGCAACTGGCGTAAAGACCCTTATTTATAATATTGCAAAGTGCTTCATTTTAAATACTTTTGTTTTGACCAAAAAACCTGTATAAAACCAGACAAAAATGATGAGACAGATTGTTAAGGAGTTGTCATGAACCATCCAGCAAATTTGAAATATGCGCGTACGCATGAATGGGTAAGAATTGAGGGTGACCTGGTTGTTACGGGGATTAGTGACCATGCACAGGATGAGTTGGGCGATTTAGTCTATGTGGAAACACCAGAAGTAGGCAGCCATGTGATTGCAACTGAACAGGCAGGTATTGTTGAATCAGTCAAAACTGCTTCTGACATTCATGCTCCTGTTTCAGGTATAGTGGTTGAAGTAAACACTGCGCTTGAAGATGATCCTGATTTCGTCAATGAAGAGCCGTATGGTAAAGGCTGGATTTACAAGATCAAGCCAGACAATATCGCTGATGTTGAAAAACTGCTTTCCAATGAAGAATACGAATCAGGTTTATAATTCTTTATAAACTTGAAGATAAAAAGCCCAGTCATATTGAACTGGGCTTTTTTTATCCTAGGACATGATTTGGCAGGAGTCGTTGTTGGGATTGGCAATCAAGTCAATAACTTTAAAGTCGGTGATGAAGTTTACGCCAAAACTGATCAGGTCGGTGCTTTTGCAGAATTTACCACGGAGAAACAAACTTCACTGGGTCAAGGCCTTAGGTGCAGATATTATTATTGATTACACCACGACTGATTTTGAACAAGTACTTCATGATTATGATGTGGTTTTTGATACTCAAGGCGATAAGATTTTAACAAAATCCCTGAATGTACTAAAACGTGGTGGGCAAATCATCCGTATTTCTGGACCTCCTGATCTAAATTTTGCGGAAGCTATCCATGCAAATTGGTTACTCAAAAAAGTGATTCCGCTACTCAGTTGGTCAATCCGTTGCAAAGCCAAACAGCGTGGTATTGATTATTCATTTTTATTTATGCAGCCCAATGGAGCGCAATTAACCCAAATCACACAATTGGACGAAGCCGAAAAGCTTAAACCCATCATTGATCAAATCCATGATTTTGATCAAGCCCAAGAAGCACTGCAATATGTCAATACTGGACGATCAAAAGGAAAAGTTATTTTAAAGATCAAGTCATAAAAACACCACTTTTCAATCATATTTAAATTGTTCATGTACTGTATGAACAATTTGAATATTAAGTTTAACCACACGCTCACCCTATTTTTTGCTACCATCCTCACCTAAATTTAATTTGTAATTTTTCACGCTTATGACCCTATCTTATCAACAGCAACTTCAAGAGAAAGTTGAACGCATTACCACACAATTTGCGCCGTTCACCCCTCCAACTTTAGAAGTGTTTCAATCACCTGAACAACATTTCCGTATGCGTGCCGAATTCCGTCTCTGGCATACCGAAAATGATTTGTTCTATGCCATGTTTGAACGTGCTGAAGATGGTAAACAAAAAGAAGTTATTCGTGTGGATGAGTTCCCAATTGCGGATCAAAGCATCAATGATTTGATGCCACGTTTATTAGAAGAATTAAAAGCAATTCCTATTTTATCAGAACGTATTTTTGAAGCTGATTTCCTTGCCACATTGAGCGGAGAAATGTTGGTGACTTTAATTTATCATCGCCGTTTAGATGAAGATTGGGAAATCGCTGCGAACGCTTTAGCAGAAAAGCTGAATATTAAAATTATGGGACGTAGCCGTGGCCAAAAAGTGATTATTGGTGACGACTACGTGGTTGAACAACTCAATGTTCATGGTCGTATTTTTAAATACAAACAAATTGAAAGTAGCTTTACACAACCCAATGCACAAGTGTGCCAACATATGTTGGAGTGGGCTTGTGATGCTGCTGAAAGCTCTGAGAAAGACCTATTAGAATTGTACTGTGGTAATGGTAACTTTACCCTGCCACTCTCTTTGAAATTTAAACGTGTCCTTGCAACTGAACTTGCTAAATCTTCAGTCTACGCAGCGCAATGGAATATTGAGCAGAATCAAATTGATAATATTCAAGTAGCACGTTTATCAGCTGAAGAGTTTACTCAGGCGTATCAAGGTGAAAGAGCGTTTAGACGCCTCCAAGAAGCCGAAATTGATATTCAAAGCTATGACTTTGATACGGTATTTGTCGATCCCCCGCGCGCAGGAATTGATGACGAAACGTTGAAACTATTACAAGGCTTTAAGCGTATTCTTTATATTTCATGCAATCCAGATACCTTGCATGATAATTTAAAAATACTCAGTCAAACACATCGTATTATAAAATTTGCGATGTTCGATCAATTCCCTTTTACTCATCATGTGGAATCTGGTGTATTGCTCGAAAAAATTTAAACAAATTATTGCAAAGTAACCATTTAAAATAGAGAATTTCCATAACTCTCTATTTTTATTCAAAGTTTTTACTAAAAAAAATGATGTTTTTCAAAGATCAAGTCATTCTACTGTCATAATTTCGTTAGAAACAAAAAGAATCATCGAAAAAACTGAAGTTCAACTGCTGCTTTTATCACTTAAGCTGACTTGTATTTTATTTTAAAGTGACTATATTTCGATCTATGTTAGGTTGTATATGAAGGCTCTATGAGTTTTTGGCAAAAATTGTTTAATGCAGATCAGCAATATAATGAACACAAGAACCAAACCTCTTGCGTTGAAAATGATTATTCTTGCAAATCAAATGAACAACTACTGGATGCTTTAGTCAAAGCAACAGATGAAGATGTGATTAAAGGCATCAAAAAAGTATTGATTTCCCGAGGCTACAGTCGCAAGGAATTACTTGCACTCACTAAGCCACCAATCCAATAAAAATAAAATTCTCCCTAATTTCTTAAATGGGATTAGGGACAATCTTTCCGACTCACTTCCCCAACAATTGGCCCTAAATTAAAAGTCTTGTCATGACGTTTAGTTTGGGACGAATATAAACTTGAAATTGAACCATCCAGATACAGCGCATTATCCACTTTTAGTTGTTGCTTAAAAAATTGTGCAAACTGATAGAAACTGACCCGTTGTTTCGAAATGACAAAATACAATTGATTATCCTTGATCCCCACACCATTCCTGATTTTTAAGGAATTTGAGTCAGGCAAGAACTGGCGATTCATTTTGCCATTATTTACCAGCATAGGTCCTGACTGAGTGGCAAACTGAGGCTTAAACCCATCATGCTTATATTCCGTGGTTGTTTTAATCACCGCTTGTTGATCATTCCAGGCAACCACCCCATTCGGTTGCATAAAGAAGTTACCAAAACCTGTTTCTTCATTTAACTGATTTATTTGCTTTCCATTTTCGACATATAACCCAACAGGTTGAAAGTCAGCATGATACATCCCTGCATTCATGGCAAAATTTAACTGTGCACATTTTGGCAACTCCCGTTTAATATTAGAAAACTTCTGGTAATAACGATCTGTCTTAGGACTTTTTAGGAACAATTTAAGCTGTCTCAGATCCTCTATTTTGATGACCTCATATTGAACATGTTGTACGTTAAATGTTTGTTGCCGCATTGCGTAAGTTGCTGGAACAATTGCCAATCCCAATACAATTAAAAGATATTTTTTCATTAGGCTATCAAACTTTCTTTTTCATATGGATTATTTTCACACAATCAGGAAAAAAACAAGGCTCTAGTCTAGACCCTTATAAATATATAGGACTTACGCACTGTTAT
>NZ_DDAH01000175.1:3880-4054 GCF_002333245.1 Acinetobacter sp. UBA2063 | reverse complement strand
AGAAAGCTATCTTGCCAATGCCAAGAAAAATGATAAGGGTAATTATTTGCTGGGATTTGATTATCCTGCCTATCAACCGTTTATGGAACTTTCTGAGAGTGATGCAGCCCGTAAACGCTACCAGACTGCTTTTACCCGACGGGGTACAGCAAAGAATCTGGACTTGCTCAAACA
>NZ_DDAH01000175.1:0-3668 GCF_002333245.1 Acinetobacter sp. UBA2063 | reverse complement strand
GATTATTGACCTCCGTTATGAACAGGCACAGTTATTCGGTGAGCCAAGCTATGCCGATCTCGCCTTAAAAAAACGCATGGCGAAAAATCCAAAAACAGTGAATGATTTCCTGAATAATATTTACCAGATTGTGACGCCACTTGAGCAAAAGGAAATGCAGGAATTAAGGGAATTTAAGGCAAAAACTCTAAATATTTCTTTAGAACAGGCAGAGATTACACGCTGGAACGTGGGTTATTGGACAGAGAAATTACGTAAGGACAAATACCAGATTGATCAGGAAAAATTGCGTGATTATTTCCCAACTTTAGCTGCACAGAAATGGTTGTTTGCGATTTCCTCAAATCTGTATGGCATTGAGTTTAAGCCTGCCAAAGTGGATACATGGCAGGATGAAGTTGAATATTACGATGTGACCGATCAGAAAACAGGACAACTGCTTGGCGGTTTGTATATGGATAAATTCCCGCGTGAGGGCAAATATGGGCATGCTGCGGTATGGGGCGTGTATGGCGGCAGTAGTTTAACAGGGCGTAAACCAATTTCGGTTTTAGTGACCAATTTTAATCGCAAAGGTTTAAACAGCAATGAGCTGGAAACCTTTGTACATGAGTTTGGACATGCCTTGCATGGCATTTTGTCCGATACCCGTTATGTGGGACAGTCTGGAACATCAGTCGAGCGTGACTTTGTTGAAGCACCCTCGCAGATGTATGAAGAATGGGCGAGACGTAAGGAAACCTTGTCTAAAGTGGCAGACTATTGTGATCCAGCCTGTCCACGTATTGATGATGCGCTGATTGAACGTTTAAATGCGGTACATAATTATGGACGTGGCGCACGTTATGCTCGCCAAACCCTGTATGCGCAATATGATATGGCATTGCATGATAAAGACCCTCGCCAGCTGCAACCATTGGATGTCTGGAAAAAAATGGAATCGGCAACTGCTTTGGGCTATGTGGAAAATACTCAGTTCCCAGGGCAGTTCGGGCATTTAATGGGCTATCAGGCGGGCTACTACGGTTATATGTGGTCAGAAGTGTTGGCACTGGATATGTTATCTGCCTTTGGGGATAACCTGAATAATCCAGAAATTGGGCAACGTTATCGTCAAACGGTTTTGTCACAAGGCAGCCAGAAAAAAGCGGCTGAATTGGTGAAAGATTTTCTGGGTAGGGCGCCTGACAACAAGGCATTTCTGAATGAGATTACAGGACAACGCGTCAAATAAGGATGTACCAAGATGTTCGCTTATGTCGTGCGTAGACTCTGGCAAATGATTCCGACCATGTTGGGGGTCATTTTGCTGATTTTTTTCCTGTTTAACTGGGTTGGTGGCGACCCTGCCTATATTCTGGCAGGCAAAATGTCCAATCCAGAACAGATTGAAAATATCCGTAAACAGTTGGGCGTGGATCAGCCGTACTATATGCAGTTGTGGATTTTTATCAAGCAGATTCTGACTTTTGATTATGGCGCAAGCTGGAGTACAGGCGAATCAGTATCGCAGATTATCCTGACCCGTTTGGGGCCATCGCTGACCTTGCTGGTTCCATTGGTGATTTTACAAACTGTGATCTCGATTGTACTGGCCTTGGCGGTGGCATCGGTACGTGGTTCACTGACAGACCGTATGGTGATGATGCTATGCACTGTCGGCATGTCGATCAGTATTTTGGTCTATATCATTATCTTCCAGTATGTCTTGGCCTATCAGTTGGGCTGGTTTCCTGTGCAGGGCTGGAGCGACAGCTTTAGCGAAAATCTATTCTATTATTCCTTATTACCCATCCTGATTATGCTGGTGGTGAGCATTGCACCAACCTTACGTCTGTATCGTAGTTTTGTGCTGGATGAAATTCATCAGGACTATGTGCGGACGGCCCGTGCTAAAGGTGTGCCTGAAACACGGGTTTTGGGCATTCATGTGTTGCGTAATGCCTCGATTCCGATTGTCACCGAAGTGATGGCAAGCTTGCCAGCTTTATTAATTGGTGCATTTTTGATTGAGCGTTTCTTTGGGATTCCTGGGATTGGTCGTGAAATTATTATTGCAGTTGAACGTAGTGATTTTCCTGTGATTAAGGCGATTACTGTTTATGTGGCAGCCGTCACCATGATTTTTAATTTGATTGCTGATCTGATCTACAAAGCCATCGACCCTCGTGTTCAGTTGAAATAGGAGGATCACGATGCTCAGTACAATTTTTAAAGGCAAAACCTCCTCAAATGAATCATCTGCGTCAACAGGACTCTGGCATTTGGCCTTGAATCGATTGAAATCAGATCGTATTGCAGTTGTTTCGTTTGTGATCGTACTGTTTTATTTCATTTTGCTGGCTTTATCCATGACAGGCGTGATTGCTTCTAATTGGAATAAAGAAGTTGCTGTCAGCTACGCGCCACCGACATTTTTAGGGGCGGATACTGAGTCAGATCAAATGAAAGACAGTAGCCAGAAGACAGAGGCATTACCTGAAAATCCAGTTGATCCATTGAAAGATGTGATTCAACAGCTCAATGCCGAAATTCAGGCTGAACAACAAGGTAGCTCAGTCATTGATAATTATGGTGTGGTTGATCCTTTAGCAGAGGATATGCTGCAAATTGATCAACAGCTTGGTGGGCATCTACTTGATCAAAAACAAGAGTTAAAAACCACGTTGCCTTTTGGGGCAGATAAGTGGGGGCAAGATGTGCTGCTCAAAACTATTAAAGGTGCTGAAACATCAATTCTGGTCGGTTTGTTATCTGCTTTATTGGCGGTGGTGATTGGTACTTTTCTTGGCGCGATTGCAGGTTATTTTGGCGGTTGGATTGATGATGTACTGAACTGGTTCTATAACATTTTCACTTCGATTCCTTATCTGCTATTAGTGCTCGCGATCGCTGCGGTACTCCAACAAAAAGGAATTTTGTCAATTGTTTTGATTTTAGGTCTAACGGGTTGGACTGGGGTATTTCGTTTGGTTCGTGCTGAATATATGAAGCACAAATCGCGTGAATATGTACTTGCCGCCAAAGCCATTGGAGTGAGTCATTTACGCCGTATGTTTGTGCATATTTTCCCGAATGTCAGTCATATCGCGTTGGTTCAAATTTCGATTCTGGTGGTGTCATTCATTAAATCTGAAGTGATTCTGAGCTTCCTTGGTTTTGGCGTCCCTGTCGGTGTGGTGTCATGGGGCAGTATGCTCAATGAAGCGCAAAGTGAATTGATTTTGGGGAAATGGTGGCAACTGGCTGCGGCATCGATTGCAATGGCTATTTTGGTCACCGCATTCTCGATGTTTACCGATGCATTGCGTGATGCACTTGATCCCAAACTAAGATAGCGGAGCAATAAGATGCAAAATTATCATGAAACGCCATTATTGGAAGTCGAAAATCTGCATATCAGTTTTAAGGGTGAAAATAAGCAGTGGATTGAAACGGTCAAGGGCATTTCATTTACCATTCCCAAAAATAAAACGGTGGCTTTGGTGGGTGAGTCGGGCAGTGGTAAATCCGTGACTTCACTGGCGATTATGGGCTTGCTACCGAAAGGACAAAGCCAAATTGCTAATCAAAGCAAGATCAGCTTTGAGGGAAAGGATTTACTCAATTTATCTGCAAAGGAAATCCGCCAAATTTGCGGCAAAGACATTGCCATGATTTTTCAGGAA
>NZ_DDAH01000225.1:0-17363 GCF_002333245.1 Acinetobacter sp. UBA2063 | reverse complement strand
GCTAGGATATTTATAACGTTCAGTTCTGGAGGAAGATGGTCATGTCTTCAAATTTACAAGCTCAAAAAGCAACAAAAATAAGTCTATTCAGTTTTTCCAGCGCAGCGATGCGTGCCTTCCACATGAGCTGGCTAGCATTCTTTGTCTGTTTCTTCGCTTGGTTTGCCTGTGCGCCGCTGATGCCGGTCATTGCGGGTGAATTCAATCTGACCAAAGTACAAATCGCCAATATCAATATTGCTGCGGTTGCTATCACTATTCTGGTTCGTCTGATTGTGGGGCCTTTATGTGATAAATACGGTCCACGTAAAACCTATTCTGCATTACTGATCATCGGCAGTATTCCTGTCTTTGGTGTCGCAGCTTCTAATAGCTACGAATCCTTCCTGTTCTTCCGCTTATTGATTGGTGCCATTGGTGCCAGCTTCGTGATTACCCAATATCACACCAGCATCATGTTTGCACCAAATGTCGTAGGTACGGCAAATGCGACAACTGCAGGCTGGGGCAATGCAGGTGGTGGCGCCACGCAGGTATTGATGCCATTAATGCTGGCTGCCCTGGTGATGTTCGGTGTTGAACAGGCAATGGGCTGGAGAATTGCATTGATTGTGCCAGGCATGATGATGGTGATAGTAGGCTTCCTGTACTGGAAACTGACTCAAGACTGTCCGCAAGGCAACTTTAGTGAATTACGTGCCCAAGGCGTCAGTGTCGGCAGCGATAAAAAAGGCGGCATGGCGATTCTGATGCATGCAGCGAAAAACTACCGCGTCTGGATCCTGTTTGGTGCCTATGCTGCCTGTTTCGGTATCGAAATCTTCATTCATAACATCGTGGCAATGTACTACGTAGAAAACTTCGAGTTTGGCCTGAAAGAAGCGGGTATGGCTGCGGGGATCTTTGGTTTGCTGGCGTTATTTGCACGCGCCCTGGGCGGCATCGTATCTGACAGAATCGCACTAAGCAAAGGTCTGGATGGCCGTACCAAAGTATTGTTTCTGATGATCCTGCTGGAAGGTGTGTTCCTGGTGGTGTTCTCACAAATGAACAGTGCAATGCTGGCAATCCTGACCATGACGGTATTTGCCCTGTTTACCCACATGGCCTGCGGTGCGACCTATGCGCTGGTGCCATTTATTGATCGTGATGCACTGGGTGGCGTGGCGGGCATTATCGGTGCAGGCGGTAACGTAGGCGCAGTTGCAGCGGGCTTCTTATTAAAAGGCATGCTGGATATCCAGACCACATTAATGGTGCTGGGTGGGCTGGTAGTGATTGCTGCGAGCTGTGTATTGATGATCCGTTTCTCGGTTGAGCATAAGGAAAAAGAACAGCGTCTGTTTGAACAGGCGATCCAGGATCGCAACCTTGCTGAAGCGCAAAATTAAGACCAGATATTTTAAAATTAGTAGGAAGTAAACATATGAAAATTATCATGATTGGTCATGGCATGGTGGGCCACAAATTTATCGAATCTGTACTTGAACAGGCGGGCGATGAGGTTGAAATCACTATTCTGGCTGAAGAACCACGTTTGGCATATGACCGTGTTCATTTAACTGAATATTTCAGTGGAAAATCAGCAAAAGACTTGACCCTTTGCCGTAGCGACTTTGCGGATGCATATGGGATCGACCTGCGCTTGGGCACTAAAGCAGTTTCAATAAATCAGCACACTCGTACTGTGACTACCCAGCATGGTGAAGAGTTAACTTATGACAAGCTGATTCTGGCAACAGGTTCCTATGCTTTTGTTCCGCCAATCCCGGGGAATGACCGTGAAAATTGTTTTGTTTACCGTACGATTGAAGACCTGGATGCCATTCGTGCAGCGAGTTTAAATGCAAAAACTGGTGTGGTAATCGGTGGTGGTCTGTTGGGTCTGGAAGCAGCTAAAGCCCTGCGTGATCTAAATCTGGAAACACATGTGGTTGAATTTGCGCCACGTCTGATGGCAGTCCAGATTGATGATCTTGGCGGAAAAGTTTTACGCTCAAAAATTGAAAATCTGGGTGTTAAAGTTCATACCCAAAAAGCAACCTCATCTATTGAAGACGGTGCCAATGCCAAACATGTGATGAAGTTTGGTGATGGTGCGGAACTGGAAACCGATATTATCCTGTTCTCTGCAGGGATTCGTCCACGTGATGAATTGGCACGTCAAAGCGGGCTGGCCATTGGTGAACGTGGCGGAATCATGATCAATGATTATTGTCAGACTTCTCATCCAGATATTTACGCGATTGGTGAATGTGCACTCTGGAATAACAAGATTTTTGGTCTGGTGGCTCCAGGCTATGACATGGCACGTATCGCTGCAAAGCATGTACTACAAGAAGAATGTGCCGCATTTGCTGGCGCAGACATGAGCACCAAGCTGAAACTGATGGGTGTAGATGTTGCTTCGGTGGGCGATGCACATGCCATGACACCAGGTTCACTAAGCTACTTCTACGCCGATGAAGCAACACAGATTTACAAGAAAATTGTCGTAAACGCAGAAAAAACTAAACTGCTTGGTGCAGTGCTGGTCGGTTGTGCCAAAGAATATAACGACCTGCTGCAAATGATGCTGAATGGGCTGGCTGTACCTGAGAATCCTGAAAGCCTGATTATGCCAGGCTTCGATCAGGCGACTGCTAAAGCAGGTGGTAGCGGTGTAGATCTACTTCCAGACAGTGCAACCATCTGTTCATGTAATAACGTGTCTAAAGCAGATATCTGCTCTGCGATTGCTGATGGTTCAACTTCACTCGGCGCTCTGAAAAAATGCACCAAAGCAGCAACCGCCTGTGGTGGCTGTGCGCCACTCGTCACTCAAGTATTGAAGTCCGAGTTGCAACGCCAAGGCGTAACGGTAAATAACCATTTGTGTGAACATTTTGCTTACTCACGTCAAGAGCTGTATCACCTAGTTCGGGTTAATGAAATCAAAACGTTTGATGACCTGATTCATCAACATGGGCATGGGCTGGGCTGTGACATCTGTAAACCAACAGTAGCGAATATTCTCGCATCTTGCTGGAATGATTTCGTCTTAAAACCAAGCCATGCTGGCTTGCAGGACAGTAATGACTACTACCTGGGCAATATCCAGAAAGATGGTTCTTACTCAGTAGTGCCACGTATGGCGGGTGGTGAAGTTACGCCTGATGGCCTGATTGCGATTGGTCAGATTGCTAAAGAATATGGCCTATATACCAAACTGACAGGCGGTCAACGTGTCGATATGTTTGGTGCACAAGTGCATCAATTGCCTGAAATCTGGGAAAAATTGATCAATGCCGGTTTTGAATCAGGTCATGCTTACGGTAAATCCTTACGTACCGTGAAATCTTGTGTCGGTAGCACCTGGTGCCGTTATGGCGTAGATGACTCGGTTGGCTTGGCGATCTTCCTGGAAAACCGTTATAAAGGCCTGCGTTCTCCACACAAACTGAAAATGGCTGTGTCTGGCTGTACCCGTGAATGTGCCGAAGCACAAAGCAAAGACGTGGGCGTGATTGCCACTGAAAAAGGCTGGAACCTGTATGTTTGCGGTAACGGCGGTATGAAACCCCGCCACGCGGAACTACTGGCATCTGACCTAGATACTCAAACCCTGATCCGCTATATCGACCGTTTCTTCATGTTCTATATCCAGACTGCAGATCGTCTGCAACGTACATCGGTATGGCGTGACAACCTCGAAGGTGGCCTGGATTATCTGAAAGATGTCATCGTGAATGACTCGCTTGGTCTGGCCGCTGAACTGGAACACCGTATGCAGCGTGTGGTGGGTACTTATCAGGACGAATGGCGTACTGCGATTGAAGATCCTCAAGTTCGTAAACGCTTTAAAACCTTTATTAATGCCAAAGCTGAACTGCAAAATGATCCTCATGTTCAATTTACTGAAGTACGCGGCCAGATCCGTCCGAAAACTGAAGCTGAACGTGATATCACACGTATTCCAGTAGTTGAAGCCTGATTCAAAGCATAAGGAAGAATGAAGATGACCATTTTAAAAGATATGAATGAACTGAATTGGGTGGAAGTGTGTGCACTGGATGATATTACCCCGAATACCGGTGTAGGTGCATTAATTGAAAATCAGCAAATTGCTTTGTTCCGTGTAGGACATGAAAAGCGTGTTTATGCCTTAAGTAACCAGGATCCATTTAGTAAAGCATTTGTAATGTCACGCGGGATTCTGGGTGATCTGCAAGGGGAACGCGTCGTCGCTTCACCGATTTACAAGCAGCATTTCAGTCTGGCAACCGGACGCTGTCTGGAAGATAAAGACCAAAAGCTGCTGGTATTTCCGAGCAAGATTGAAAATGGCAAAGTCTGGATCAGTCCGACCCCTCAAAAAACCTATATCACCAATAATGGCATTTCTCAGGAAAAGATGAAGCTGGTTTTGGTGGGTAATGGCCTGGCTGGTATGCGTTGTTTGGAAGACCTGCTGGATATGGCACCTGACCGTTATGAAATTACTGTGATTGGTGAAGAACCGTGGGGTAACTACAACCGTATTATGCTATCACCAGTACTTTCGGGTGAGAAAACTATTGATGACATCATGCTGCATCCACATGCCTGGTATGCTGACAAAGGCATCCGTCTGTTTGCCGGTGATCTGGCAGTTCGCATCGACCGTCCTCGTAAACACGTATATACCGAAAAGGGCGAAGTGATCAGTTATGATCGCCTGATTCTGGCGACTGGTTCCAAACCATTTGTTCCACCGATTCCAGGGAGTGATTTAAAAGGTGTACTGAGCTTCCGTGATATTTATGATGTCAACAGCATGCTGGATTACTGCAAGACCTGGAAAAATGCCGTAGTCATTGGCGGAGGACTTTTAGGTCTGGAAGCAGCGTATGGACTAAAACAGCAAGGCATGAATGTCACAGTATTGCATCTGATGGATCGCATTATGGATCGCCAGCTGGACAGTAAAGCCAGCCAGATGCTGAAAACAGCGATTGAGCAGAAAGGTATCACGATTCTGACTGCAGCGAATACCGAAGGCTTGATTGGTGAAGAGGGTCATGTGACTCAAGTCAAACTCAAAAACGGGACTGTGCTGGATGCTGATCTGGTGGTGTTTGCCGTGGGGATCCGTCCAAACATGACTTTAGCACAAAGCGCAGGCTTACGTTGTAACCGTGGTGTATTAGTGAATGACACCATGCAGACTTTTGACCCAAGTATTTATGCGGTGGGTGAATGTATTGAACATCGAGGTCAAACTTTTGGTCTGGTTGAACCACTTTGGGGCCAGGCGTTTATTTGTGCATCACATTTGGCCGAGCATGGCAGTCTGACGTTCAAAGCGCCAACTGTTCCGACTCAGCTGAAAGTAAGTGGCTGTGATGTATTTTCGGCAGGTGATTTCGAGCCAAAAGAGGATTTTGAAGATATCGTGCTAAATGATGAGAAACGTCAGATCTATAAACGCATTATTATTCAAAAAGATAGAGTAATTGGTGCCGTGCTGTTTGGTGATACTGAGGATGGTGCTTGGTATGCTGAGCTAATTACAGATCAGACACCAATCACTTCGATTCGAAATAAACTGCTATTTGGTCGGGATTTTGCATTAAAGAAAGCAGGTTAAAAAATCAATTTGTCATGGTGAAACCAAGATCCGCGGAAACGTCATCCGCAACTGTTTGAGCCAGTACAAAATATGGGAATGAATGTTTCTGCGACCTTTTTGATACATGCCGGATGAGGGCGAGTTTTGCGGATCTTACGCCACAGTGTGGCTCAGGTTTTGCCTACTTTCCCAAAAGAAAAGTAGGTTGAACCGAAGGTTGATCCAAATAAATGAGTTGCATTGAAAAGACATCGTTGTAATGAACATTTTTTGAAAAAAATTAAATTGTGTTTCAACTCCTAAGGAGCATGCATGAACAGTATTCCCGTTGTGGAAATTGAAAGCTCCACAGAATTAAAAACTAAAACCACACAGACCACATGCCCATATTGCGGCGTGGGTTGTGGTGTGACTGCACATGTAACGCCGACCACATCAGGTCCGAAAGTGACTGTTGAAGGTGATGTCAAACATCCTTCGAATTACGGAAAATTGTGCATCAAAGGCAGTAATCTGGCCGATACTTTAGGCTTGGAAACCCGTTTATTGCATCCAATGTTAGGCCGTAAAGACCAGCGTGAAGTTACTGATTGGAATACTGCAACTTCAACGATTGCCCATAAATTCCAGCAATACATTGAGCAGTATGGCCGTGACAGCATTGCCTTTTATGTCTCGGGTCAGCTGCTGACTGAAGACTATTATGTGGTCAATAAGTTCGTCAAAGGCTATCTCGGCACGGCAAATATTGATACCAATTCACGTCTATGTATGTCTTCCGCTGTAGCTGCACATAAGCGTGCCTTTGGTGAAGATCTGGTTCCAGCCAGTTATGAAGATTTTGAATATACTGACATGGTGGTACTAGTGGGTTCCAATACTGTATGGTGTCATCCGGTGCTCTACCAGCGCATCATGAAAGCCAGGGAACAGCGTGACCTGTTCGTGGTCGTGATTGATCCGCGTTTTACCAGTACCTGTGAAGCAGCAGATCTGCATTTGCCTATTCTGCCGGGGCAAGACGTTGCACTATTTAATGGCCTATTACAGTACTTATATCAGCATGGTGATGTAGATCAGGAATTTGTTGCTGCACATACCCAAGGGCTGGAACAGGCCTTTGCCAGCAGTACTGCGGAAGCTTCGATTAAAGATGTTGCGGCACGCACCGGTATTTCAACTGCTAAGCTGAGTCAATTCTTTGAAAAATTTGCCCAGACTGACAAAGTCATGACGTTGTTCTCCATGGGTGTAAACCAATCCTCCCGTGGCGTAGATAAAGCCAACAGTATTATTAACTGCCATTTGCTCACGGGTAAAATTGGTAAGCTCGGTGCAGCCCCATTCTCTATGACTGGCCAGCCAAATGCGATGGGTGGACGTGAAGTCGGTGGTCTGGCCAATATGCTGGCCGCACATCTGGATTTAGAAAATCTGGAGCATCAACAGCTAGTGCAAAACTTCTGGCAAAGTCCATATATTGCCAAGCAAGCGGGTTTCAAGGCAGTTGATCTATTCCAGGCGGTTGAAAGCGGCAAGATCAAAGCCATCTGGATCATGGCCACTAATCCGGTCGTCAGCTTGCCCGATGCGGATCAAGTGAAGCGTGCTCTAGATAAATGTGAATTCGTAGTGGTCTCTGATATCTGTCAGGATACGGATACTACTCAATATGCTGATGTATTACTTCCAGCTTTAGGCTGGGGCGAAAAAGATGGAACCGTCACCAATTCGGAACGCCGTATTTCAAGGCAACACGCCTTTTTAGATGCGCCGGGTGAAGCCAAAGCCGACTGGTGGGCGATTGCACAGGTGGCGAAGCAAATGGGCTTCAGAGGGTTTGATTTTCACAATAGCCATGAAATTTTTAAAGAGCATGCCGAGCTCTCTGCTTATCAGAATGTAGAAATTTCCCAACGTCTAGAAACCCCATATTTTCGTTATTTTAATCTTCAAGGCTTGAGTAATTTAACCGCACAAGAATATGACAAGCTAGAACCAGTACAATGGCCAGTTTGGGATAAACAGCAACCTGTTAAATCTGTAGCCCGATTATTTGCCCAAGGCCAGTTCAGTCATGCTGATGGTAAAGCCAAGTTTATTGCTACAACTGCGATTGATCCGGTCAATCAGGTTTCCAGTGAATATCCTTTAATTCTGAATACCGGCCGGATTCGTGACCAATGGCATACTATGAGCCGCACTGGATTATCTGCCAATCTCAGTACACATCGTGCCGAACCGTATTGTGAAATTCATCCGAATGATGCACTGAAATACGGGATTCAGGATGGTGAGCTGGTCGAAGTTCGTTCTGAATGGGGACAATGTATTTTACGTGCTCAGGTTAGTGACAATATCCGTCGTGGTCAGGTCTTTGCACCAATCCATTGGAATGATCAGGTGGCATCCGATGCACGTATCGGCAAGCTGGTGAATCCAGTGGTCGATGCCATTTCTGGCGAGCCTGAGTTTAAGCATACGCCAGTGTTGATCCAGCCATTCCATACCCAGTGGCAGGGCGTGCTATATGTACGTGAAGGTTTTGAAAGTTATGTGCAGTCATTTATTGACAAGAGCATCTGGTGGACCAAGGTCAAAGCGGTCCGAGCAACGCGTTATGAAATTGCGGATCGTCAGAAATTTAGCACCACGACCGAGCAGCTGAAAAGCCTGTTGCCATTTACTGAAGAAGATTTTGAATGGCTGAATCTGGATGACCAGACTGCACATATCAGTCATAGCGTAGTGTTGCAGGACGGCAAGCTGATTGCCAGCCTGTATATCGCCCCAAAAGAGCTGTTGCCAGATCGCGAGTGGTTATCGGGGCTATTTCAGCGTGAACGACTCAGTGCCATGCACCGTAAAGCGTTGTTAGCTGGTCAGGCGATCTCAATGAGCAAGAGTGAAGGTGAGCTAGTGTGCAGCTGTTTTAAAGTCGGTAAAAACCGCATCATCCAGACGATTAAAGAAAAAAATATCACCAATGAAAAACAGGTGACTGCATGTCTAAAAGCCGGCGGCAACTGCGGTTCCTGCTTACCTGAAATTCGTGGCCTGATTAAAGCTTGCCAAACGGAGTCCGAATAATGAAAAGAATCCATAAGAATATGAATTATCCACCCACCGATTTAGTCATCCTGGCCGGTGGCCAGGCGCGTCGGATGAATGGCATTAACAAGTTGCTGCAAAAGTTTGATGATGAAATTCAACTGATCAAGATTCACCAGCAGCTCAGATCACGCGTTGGTCAGGTCTGGATCAACAGCCACCGTGATCACTCTATTTATGAACGCCTTATTCCATCAATCCGTTATTTTCAGGATGATGAACCAGGCTTTCAAGGACCTTTGATGGGCATGAAAAGTGCCTGGTCTCATGTGCAGTCTGACTATGTGTTATTTGTACCGTGTGATGTGACTTACATTCCAAAAAAGGTTATTTCTGGATTATATCGGGCTATGCAGCGAGATCCTTTTTGTGAAGTGGCTGTAGTAGAAATAAATGATATAGCGTTGTATCCATTCTGCTTACTTAAACGAAGCAGTTTGCCGACACTGGTTCAGCATCTCGAACAAAATCAGCGCAGCTTAAGACATTGTTTTGCGAAAATGCACATGCAAAAGGCGCGATTTAAAAATCATGCACTGTTTTTTCACAGCATTAACTCCTTTGATGAGTTGCAGCAGCATCAGCAACTGCATTTTCTCTAAGTGCTGATTGAGTAGTGCTTAAAAGCAGGGCAATACACCTTTTTAAAACTCTTATTTTTCTTAAACTCCAATAAATCGCACTCAAATATTAAAAAGCCGCAATTTCTGCGCAAAGTTGGAACACTTATTGCATTTCAACACTAGAGCAATAGTAATTTAATAGGGCATCGGTCAGCAAAAATTTGGCTAGAAACAAAGTTGATGATCGACCCTGATGGAATAAGCAATGAATCACAGCAACTCTTTACAGCAGGCTGAGGCCTCAGTATTTCGGGATCAGTTTGGACGTAATAAGCGTAAGCTCCGTATCTCTGTGACGGATCGCTGTAATTTTAAATGTGTTTATTGCATGCCAGAACATCCGGAATGGATGAAAAAACACAATTTACTCAGCTTTGAAGAACTCTACCATTTTTGTGAATTCATGGTTCGCCGTGGTATTGAACAGATCCGGATTACTGGTGGCGAACCTTTAATGCGCCAAGGTGTGGTGCATTTTATTGCCGAATTACAACAACTAAAAAAAAGCGGCCTGAAACGTATTTCAATGACTACGAATGGTCATTATCTCAAACAATATGCAACAGAATTAAAGCAGGCCGGACTAGATGACCTGAATATCAGTCTGGATAGTCTGGATGCAGAGCAATTTGAACAATTAACTGGAAAAAAACTGCAACCCGTATTAGAAGGCATCCAAGCAGCCCAACAGGCTGGCTTTCAAATCAAAATTAATACGGTGCTGATCAAAGGCATCAATGATGACCAGATTCTGTCTTTGGCACACTGGGCTAAACGCGAACAAGTTGAATTGCGTTTTATCGAGTATATGCCACTCGATGGCGACCAGAACTGGTCACGTGATCATGTGGTTAGCGAGCAGGACATTCTGGATCACCTGGCACAAGCATTTGAAGTAAAGATCAGACAAGATCAGGGGGCTAATCCAGCACGAAGCTATTACATTGAAGGTATGTCGATCGGCATTATTTCAACGATTACCAATTCATTCTGTGGTAACTGTGACCGTTTACGACTGAATGCTCAAGGTGAATTATTTAACTGCTTATTCTCAACTCAAGGTCTAAAACTCAAAAACAGTATTCAACAGTTAAGACAGCACCTAGCATCAGCTGAATACATGCTGCAACAACAGCTGCAACCCTATATCTGGAATAAAGCTGCTGGCTTTCATGCCATTCAGGCTCAGCAAAAACTGTTCAATCCATCCCATAAAACCCATTCAAATTTCCGAAAAATCAGTATGCATATGATAGGAGGCTAATATGACTACAAAACTTCAATCATCGATTATGATCAAAATCGAATCTTTCGGTGCGATCGAACGTCAGTTGCCTCAAGATTTAACTGTGCAATGTCAGATAGACAGTCTGGTTGCCGATGTACTCAATGAAGTCATTCATTCCTTTCCAGAGGCTTTCAGGTTGTTAGAGCGTTGTGCCTGTGCCATCGGTGAAGACATTATTTCTCGCCAGACCCGGTTAACCCAGGACAGTACTCTAGTGTTGCTGTCACCGGTCGCAGGAGGTTGAAATGCAACTAAAACAATTTGCCCGTATTCAGGACACACCGCTGCAACAGGACGTATTTGATGGGATTCAATATTTTCCTGAATGTGGGGGAATCGGTATTTTTGTCGGAACAGTACGAAATCATCATGAAGGTAAAGCGGTTAAGGCACTGAAATATACCGCTTATGCACCTGTTGCTGAAAAGATGATTCGCCAGATCGAGCAGGAAATTCAGGCTGAATATGACGTGTCCTATGTCCGAGTTGTACATCGTATCGGTTCACTGGATATTGGTGATATCGCCATTATTGCCATGGCCTATGCATCACATCGTCGGGAAGCTTTTCAAGCCTGCGAAAAAGTCGTGGAACGAGTCAAGCATGAAGTACCGGTCTGGAAAGAAGAATTCTATATGGATGGCAGTAGCCAATATGTCGAAGGTTGCTGCATTCGTCGTGACCAGGGTTCAGATCATCACACTCATAGAAAGCATGTGCATACGCATAACTGTACTGATGCACATAAATCTGAAAAATTGCCTTTGAACCTGATCCAGCCAGATGTTCCTGTTTATCAATGGCCGCTATAAATTCAAGTTTGAGTAAAAAATGAAAAGATTCAAGAAGGATAAGCCATGAAAGATATCGGAATGAAACCAGAGAGTTACCGCACTGCTATTGCCACCGGAATTCTGCATGCGCCGCCACACTGCATTGAATTACTGCGTAATGGTAATACCGACAAAGGTGATGCGCTAAAAACCGCCCGGATCGCAGGGATTTTAGGCGCAAAACGTACTGATGAACTCATTCCTCTATGTCATCCACTGCCAATTTATCGGGCCGATGTGGAATATGAGCTTGAAGAAGCCCATGTAGTGATTACTGCGGTAGTGGAAACGATTGGTCCAACGGGTGTGGAAATGGAAGCACTGACAGCAGTCAGTCTGACAGGTTTGACCCTTTACGATATGCTGAAACCACATTGTGAGCCGGAAGAATTATGTCTGGATCAGGTTAAACTGGGGCAAAAAAAGGGAGGAAAATCACATTTCACCCGTGTTCTGAAAGAACCTTTAGCAGCCTCTGTCATTGTACTTTCTGATACCGTGGCATCTGGCAAGAAAGCCGACACAGCTGGGCAGAATGTGATGGAAGTTCTGGAAGAAGCTAATTTTGGCTATATCCACTATCAGGTGATTTCGGACAGCCCTGAACAGCTAAAAGCTTTAATTGAACAGCAAAAAAATGAATATTCATTAATTCTGACAGTGGGTGGTACGGGACTTGGCCCTAAAGATCTGACAGTGGAAACTATTCAACCCTTACTAACCCGTGAAATTCCGGGACTGATGGAAGCTGCACGCAGTTTTGGTCAACGTCGTACACCTTACGCAGCACTGAGCCGCGGGGTCGCAGGTTATATTGAAAACAGTCTGATCCTTACCTTACCAGGTAGCCGCCAAGGGGCTAAAGAATCCTTAGTGGCGATTTTACCTGCACTCGTACATCTGTTTGATGTACAGAAAAATATTCCCCATGCAGGAGGTTATCAATGAACTCTGCTGTAACGACAGCACATTCCGCCTGTGGCAGTGAACTCGGCCTAATTTCTGTCGATCAGGCTCTGCAGATGATTCTAGATCATACTGATCATCTAGGCGTTGAAACACTGCCCTTAAGTCAGGCACTGAACCGTTTTGTAGCCGAAGATATTTACTCAAAAACTCAGCTGCCTATATTTTCGCAAAGTGCTGTAGACGGTTATGCCATCTGTATGGATACCGACATGCCAGCAGAAAGTAGTTTTGAGCTGATCGGGGAAATTCGTGCTGGACAGGGAGCTGATCTGATACTTGAACCAGGTCAGGCAGTACGCATCTTTACTGGTGCGAAAATTCCGTTGCAGACCACGACGGTGGCACGACAGGAAATTGTACAGCTCAGGGACTCGACCATTATCTTGACTGAAGCCTTGCGACTGGATGCTGATATTCGTCAAGCGGGTGAAGAAATTCGTATGGACCAATGTCTGGCTGTTCAGGGGCAGCAACTCAGTATTGGGACAATTGCAGCCTTAAGTATGGCAGGGATCCAGGAGGTTTCAGTTTATCGCTATCCTAAAATTGCAGTGGTGATTACTGGGGATGAAGTGGCTGACACTGTGGAAGACCTGAATTCCGGCAAAATTTTTGATGCCAATGCTCCTTTAATTCAAGCCTGGTTCCAGTCCAGAAACCAGCAGGTTGAGATCATGCATGTTGCCGATACCGAACAGGCGGTCAGCGCGCTATTTCAAAGGTTGAGAACCCAGTATGATCTGATTTTGACCACTGGTGGTGTATCGGTAGGAGATTATGATTTTGTCCGCCCGGTAGCACTGAAAATTGGTTTTGAACAGTTATTCTGGAAAGTCAAACAGAAACCTGGCAAGCCAATGTTCTTCGCCAAATCTGAGCGACCCGATCAAAATCCATGTTATTTACTCGGCCTGCCGGGTAATCCGGCTGCAGTCTATATAGCCATGCAGATCTATGTATCAACCTTAATCAGTACGGTACAAGGTCAAAAGCAATTACCGCAATGGTTTAGTGCAGTAATAAGTCATGACTTGAAAGTTGATAGCCGGGAACGTTTTTTGCGTATGGCATTAAGTTTTGACTCGGGAATGCTAAAGCTTTCCAGCTTGCCGAAGCAACAGTCACATATGCTGAGTAACCTGATGCAGGCCAATTGTATTGTCCGTATTCCGGCAGCGCAAAGCATCCAGGCTGGTCAGATCCTGCAAGGTCTGTTTATTTAAGGAATATGTCACCGATGAAAAAGGGATTGATCTTATTCAGTGCAGTTTTACTGTCCTGTTCAGTCCAGGCCGGAAGTACCGTCCGAGTTTATGCGGCCGCCAGTCTGAGCAATGCGGTGACGGAGATTGCCAGACGTTATGAAAAACAGTATCCCTCAATCAAAGTAGTGCTGGTCTTTGCAGCATCTTCATCGCTCGCCCGACAAATTGAAACTGGCGCACCGGCTGATATTTTTTTCTCTGCCGATCAGGACTGGATGAACTATCTGGTAAAAAAACAAAAAATAGCTAGATCTCAAGTAAAGCCCTTATTAACCAATGAACTGGTATTAATCATTCCTCTACAGCGTCAGCAAAGCTTTCAGGCCAGTTCTCAATTTAATTTTGCCCAGTCCTTTCAGGGGTATGTATGTACCGGACAAATGGAATCTGTGCCTGTCGGTAAATATGCCAAACAGAGTCTAACCAATCTGAAATGGTTAAAGGGTCTGCAAGGCCGCATTGTCGAAACAGATAGTGTTCGTTCGGCCTTGGCTTTTGTGGAACGTGGTGAATGTCAGGCTGGGATGGTGTATAAGACCGATGCGTTACAGAGTAAAAAAGTGAAAATTGCTGGGGTCTTTCCAGCTCATACGCATAGCCCGATTGTCTATCCAATTGCCTTGACTGAGCAGGGCAGTAAAAATGCCGATGCAGTCAATTTCATGCATTTTATGAGTCAGCATACCGAGGCGAAAAAGATTTATCAGCACTATGGTTTTAAACTCTAGGATGGTTCCAGTATGCTGACACCAGAGGAACTCAGTGCATTGTATCTGTCAGCAAAAGTTGCAGGTTTTGCCACAGCGATCAGTTTACCGTTTGCCATTTTATTGGCATGGATTCTGGCACGTTATGAGTTTCGCCTGAAATATGTGGTGGAAGCCCTCTTACACCTGCCGATGGTTTTACCACCTGTGGTATTGGGCTATTTATTATTGATCGTCTTTGGTGGCAATGGTTGGATTGGACAATGGTTGCAGCAGTGGGGCATTCAGCTGGCTTTTAACTGGAAAGGTGCAGTGCTGGCTGCCATGATTGTGGCTTTCCCCTTAATGGTGCAACCGATCCGGGTGTCATTTCAGATGATTAATCCGCAGCTGGAACAGGTAGCAAATTCTTTGAGTGTTCAGCCCTATAAAGTTTTTTGCAGTATCAGCTTACCGCTGGCGTTGCCTGGTATTCTGATTGGCGGTATTCTCTGTTTTAGCCGCAGTCTTGGCGAGTTTGGTGCCACCATCACCTTTGTTGGCAATATTCCTGACGAAACCCGCACTATTCCGATTGCGATCTATTCCCTATTACAGCAACCTGATGGCGAACAGATGGCTTTACGACTAATGCTTTTATCTTTAGGTCTGGCTTTTGCAGCATTATTGGCGAATTACTGGATTATGCAAAAATATCAGCAGAAAATTCAGGAGCGCTAATGCTGCAATGTGAGTTTCATTATCAAAAGGATGCCTTTAGTTTAGATGCAGCAGTCCAGATGCAGAATTCTGTCCTGGGAATTGTTGGACCTTCGGGAGTAGGCAAAACTACTTTTCTTAAATTACTCCTTGGACTCTATCAACCACGATCTGGCTATATTCATTTAAATAAACAGATCCTGACTGATACAAATCAGAAAATTCATATTCCAGTCCATCAGCGTAAAATCGCTTTGATATTTCAGCAGGCGATGCTGTTTCCACATATGAATGTTGAACAGAACCTGCTTTATGCCAAAAAATGGGGCAAATTGGAACAGGAGAAATTCCAATTAAAAGAGATTGCCGAATTACTGGAAATTGATCATCTATTGCAGCGTCGGGTTCAGCAATTATCGGGTGGGGAAGCACAGCGTATTTCGATCGGGCGGGCGCTGTTGTCCAGTCCTAAATTACTGCTCTTGGATGAGCCATTGACTGGCCTAGATACCAAACTGAAACAGCAGATCCTGCCATTTTTTACTCGCATCCGTGATGAAATACAGGTGCCGATGATTTATGTGACCCATCATCATGAAGAGCTGGAACAGCTGGATGCAGAAATTATTGAATTACAGGATCATCAGCTAAGTAATTCACCGATTTTGAGTTTGAAGCAATCTACTATGATAAGATTAATCCGTTAGGTCAGGTGGCCTAACTTAAATAAAAAAGTCTCCGACAAACCCGGTACGGTTCACCCAGTATGAATGTGAAAGCAAAAAGATAAAAAATACTGAGTCGATAGACAAAAGTTGGGGTGGTGGATTTAGCCATAAACAGTCATAAAACACTAAGCCGAGAAGAAATAAAAGATGAAAATGATTATTGTTAATAATATTATTTAAGTAAAGTTCAAGCAATTATTCCTTTATCGCAAATCCAGATGGTATAAGGATTATTTAATGCTATCTTAGATGAGACGCAATTTTTACTGCACATCAACAAATTAGATGATTTTTTATGATTCGGTGTAAAATCATTTTGTTAGAATACTTTTAAATACTGGCAAGGGGCTTAGGTCTTGTTAAAGCAAAAACTAAAAATTGGCATTGTTGTGGGTGAAGTCTCTGGAGACACTTTAGGGGCAAAGCTCATGCGTAGTTTTCGCGAACAAGGAATTGATGCTGAATTTGAGGGGATTGGTGGTCCACAAATGATTGCTGAGGGTTTCCATAGTTATTACCCAATGGAAATTCTATCCGTCATGGGGATTGTTGAAGTATTAAAGGACCTGAAAAAATTATTTGCAGTCCGCGATGGTCTGGTTGAGCGCTGGACTGAACATCCAGTCGATATTTTTATTGGGATTGATGCACCTGATTTTAATTTACGTTTATCTAAAAGCATCAAGGAAAACAGTCTACCCATTAAAACCGTTCAGTATGTCAGCCCATCGGTCTGGGCATGGCGGCAAGGACGGGTACATGGCATTAAACAAAGTATTGATTTAGTACTGTGCTTATTTCCCTTTGAAAAAACCTTTTATCAAAACTATGATGTCCCTGCGGCATTTGTCGGGCATCCACTGGCAAAGCAATTGCCCTTAAAAAATCCAATTACCGAAGCAAAACACCAGCTTGGACTGTCTGCCCATAAAACCCATATTGCTTTACTCCCTGGTAGCCGTCGGGGTGAAATCGAGCGTTTACTGCCTTTATTAATCGGTACAGCCGAAATTTTGCATAAGAAATATCCCGATCTTGAGTTTTTAATCCCTGCAATTAATGACGCACGTAAGCAGCAGATTGAGCAAGGAATTCAGAATATGGATACCGAACTAAAGGTAAAAATCCATATTCTGGAAAATACTGATGCAGAATCCAAAATTGGTCGTATGGTGATGAATGCCAGCGATATTGTGGCACTTGCCTCTGGTACGGCGACGCTTGAGGCCATGTTGTTGCATCGTCCAATGGTGACGTTCTATAAACTGAACTGGCTGACTTATATTATTGCCAAGTTTCTGGTTAAAATTCCTTATTACTCATTGCCGAATATTATCGCAGGCAAAAAAGTGATTGAGGAACTGATTCAGGCAGATGCCACACCACAGCATTTGGCAGCAGAAATTGAACGATTGATGGATTACGAAACCGCACATATTCAAATGATGCAACACCTGAGTATGCATAAACAGTTAATCTCAGGAAATACAGAAGACCCCGTACAGGCATTTTTGAGTTGCTTAAAAATAGAAGAAGTATAAAAAAGGTGG
>NZ_DDAH01000266.1:0-3051 GCF_002333245.1 Acinetobacter sp. UBA2063 | reverse complement strand
GCCATACTGAGTGTGATAAAGCTTGGAAACTCGGATGATTATGCTTCCTTTATATGTCACATCAGGTGAACCTGCGGGGATTGGTCCTGATATTTGCTTAAGTTTGGCTGGGCGAGTGGATGAGCGCCCAGTGGTGGTTTTGGCGGATATGCAGATGTTGCGGCAGCGGGCAAAACAACTGGGCAATCCTGTTGAACTGGTTGCATATCAGGGACAGGAGCAGTCAAGTCTGTCAGGACAGCTTTTTGTGGAGCATATCCCTTTAGTTGAACCTGTTGAACTAGGACAATTAAATCCCGCCAATGCGGCTTATGTGATTGAGCAGTTAAGACGTTCAGCCGATTATGCGATGTCTGGATGTAGCGTGGGTGTTGCAACGGCAGCTGTGCAAAAATCCGTGATCAATGATGCAGGCATTACCTTTAGTGGCCATACGGAATACTATCAGGAATTTGCAGGTGTTGACCGTGTGGTGATGATGTTGGCCACCAAAACATTAAGGGTTGCTTTGGTCACAACACATTTACCCTTGCGAGATGTACCTGATGCGATTACTAAAGAGCGTTTGCATCAAGTGATTGATATTCTTATTCATGATTTAAAAGCAAAATTTAAAATAGCTACGCCCCGTATTTTGGTCTGTGGTCTCAATCCCCATGCAGGTGAGGATGGCTATCTGGGACGCGAAGAAATAGAGATCATTAATCCTGTGCTGGAAACCTATCGCCAGCAGGGGATTCACATCAGTTTAAGTTTGCCCGCCGATACATTATTTACCCCTGATCACCTCAAAGAAACAGATGCGGTGTTAGCCATGTATCACGATCAGGGCTTACCTGTGTTAAAATCACAGGGCTTTGGTGAAGCGGTAAACATTACATTAGGCCTGCCATTTATTCGAACCTCTGTCGATCATGGTACGGCACTTTCTCTTGCAGGCACTGGACAGGCAAAATCGTCAAGTTTGCATGTTGCGGTTGATTTAGCACTTGATTTAGCCCGTCAGTGATTGAGGGATAAATTATTCATGTTGGAATTATTATGTATCAAATTAATGCCCTAAACCCTAAAGATGAAGGGCATCAGGCTCGAAAACGTTTTGGTCAGAACTTTTTGCATGACCAGCGTGTGATTGCCAAAATTGTACGCTCAGTGAATCCACGTGCGGGCGATAATATTGTCGAAATCGGCCCAGGTTTGGCTGCGCTGACATCGCCTCTTATTGGGGAATGCGATGCACTTACAGTGGTTGAACTGGACCGTGATCTGGCAGCAGGCTTGCCTGCTCGCGTGCCACATCCAGAACGTTTAACCATTGTTGAGGCCGATGCCTTAAAATATGATTTCACCCAGTTGTTTCAGGCAGGCCGTCCACTACGTGTCGTAGGAAATCTGCCCTATAACATTTCAACCCCACTCTTGTTCCATCTGTTAGAGTTTGGTGACAAAGTCAAAGACATGCATTTCATGTTGCAGAAAGAAGTGGTTGATCGTATTACCGCTGTGCCAAATACCAAAGAGTACGGGCGGTTATCGGTGATGATTCAGTATTTCTGTAAACCAACCTTTTTGTTTGAAGTACCACCAGGTTCATTCAATCCACCACCGAAAGTGACTTCTGCGGTATTTCGTTTGGAACCTTATGAAACTAAGCCAATTATCGCCAAAAATGAAAAAGCTTTGGCGCGTTTGGTTGGCCATGTGTTTACCCAGCGCCGTAAAACCTTGCGTAACAGCTTAAAAGGCATGTTGGTTGAAGAGGGTTTTGAGAAAGCAGGTGTGGACCCTATGGCACGTCCAGAAACCTTGAGTCTGGCTGATTTTGTGGCCTTGTCTGATCAAATGGTGCCTTAAAATGTCCAATCGCTATAATTATGTCATTGGTGATGTGCAGGGCTGCTTTGAAGCCCTGAAAGCGTTATTGAAAGAAATTCGCTTTGATCCAGATCAGGACTTTTTATGGTTTGCAGGTGATTTGGTTGCGCGTGGTGAAAACTCGGTGGGTGCCTTGCGCTTTGTTAAAAAGCTGGCTGACCGAGGCGCTGCTGCAACCGTTTTAGGCAACCATGATTTAACCCTGATCGCCTGCGCGCGTGGCTTGAAGAAAATCAAAGACAAAGACCGTACACAAGAGATTATTGACGCAATTGATGGTGATGAACTGATTGATTGGCTGCGTAAACAGCCTTTAAGTCTATGTCCGAATGATCACACCTTGATTACCCATGCGGGTGTGCCTTGTATTTGGTCGGCAGAACAAACTGTGCAGTTGGCAAGTGAAGTGCAACAGGTGGTTGGGCATGACGATCTTACGGTATTGGATGCTTTCCTTGCAGAAATGTATGGTGAGCAACCTGATCTTTGGTCAGATGATTTGAATGGGCAGGCTCGCTTGCGTTGTATTACCAATTATTTAACCCGTATGCGCTTAACCAATGCGGAGGGTAGGCTGGAGTTTGAGTTTAAGGATGCACTGGATGCACCGATGCCAACAGGCTTTCAGCCGTGGTTTGAGTTTGAGAGTCAGGCGGCCAAAACCCACCAATTAATTTTTGGACATTGGGCGGCGTTGCAGGGTAAAACCATTAGCTCTCAAATTCAAAATGTTGATGGTGGCTGTGTCTGGGGGCAGCAACTGGTTGCCTTGCGTTTAGAGGATCAACAGTTGTTTAAGGTGGATAATCCGTTGGCTTAGTAAAACTCTGAATTATTTTTTATTGCTCCGCTTGATGTTTAAGTGCAGCATTTTTGTTTTTTAAAGCTGTCAATAAACTGTCATACACTGATCATTAAAGTGTCAAAAAATATTTATAAGCTAAACGTATGAAAATAACGACACAAATGGATGGCGATATGCAGAGTACATACGCGACATCTCTATTAAAGCAAGATCAGTTTCCTGAAAATTTTAAATTCTATTTTAAAAGGAAGCAGCAAAAAGATCAGTCTTATGAACGATCCGAACTGCGGGATTTGGTTCGTCCACGTCTTAGAATCGCAATTGTAACTGAAACATGGCCACCAGAAATCAATGGTGTGGCTTTATCCATG
>NZ_DDAH01000081.1:0-3414 GCF_002333245.1 Acinetobacter sp. UBA2063 | reverse complement strand
TATAAGGGCTTTTAGGTAAAAAATGTTTGCGAAAGATTATTTTCTAATTTACAAAGCGTTAGCGATCTATAACCAAGCTTGTTCTATTGAAAGTAAAATACCTTTGGCATCTAAGCCACAGTCAATGAGCATTTGCTGATGAGTTGCTTGATTTAAAAATGCATCTGGCAAACCTAGATTTAAAATTGGCTTAATGATTTTAGCGCATGCTAAAAATTCATTTACTGCACTTCCCGCACCAGCCATAACCGCATGTTCCTCTACAGTCACAAAAAATTTTGTGTTAGTAGCTAAGTCACGAAGCATCTGCTCATCTAATGGTTTTACAAACCGCATGTTGACCACAGATACAGCAACCGAATATTTACTTGCTAATAATTCTGCTGCTTCAACTGATGCTGCAACACGGCTACCAAAAGCAAGGATACTGATCTGCTGATCTGCGTCCTGATTAAATTGCGCAACGATTTCAGCTTTACCAATTTCTAAAGCAGTCATCTGTTGTTGAATTTCAGCACCTGTACCGACACCACGTGGGTAACGTACCGCGGTTGGTCCATTATAGTGATATGCCGTATGCAACATCTGGCGACATTCATTTTCATCTTTTGGTGCCATGATCACCATGTTAGGTACAGTACGCATATAGGCATAATCATAGGCACCTGCATGGGTTGGACCATCTTCACCGACTAAACCAGCACGATCAATTCCAAAAGTCACATCCAGATTCTGTAACGCAACATCATGGATCAACTGGTCATAGCCACGCTGTAAAAAGGTCGAATAGATTGCTACAACAGGTTTTAAACCTTCACACGCCATACCCGCGGCTAAAGTCACTGCATGTTGTTCAGCAATCGCAACGTCAAAGAAACGTTCAGGGTATTGCTTTGCAAACTGAACCATCCCTGAACCTTCACACATCGCTGGAGTAATCGCCAGTAAACGATCATCTTGCGCTGCTTCATCACATAACCATTGTCCAAACACGTCTGAGTATTTAGGCGGTGATTTTTTTGCAGGAGCAGATGCTGTAGGTACAATTTTAGTAATAGCATGATAGGTAATCGGGTCTGCTTCAGCTGGCGCAAATCCTTTACCCTTTTTGGTATAAATATGCACTAAACGAGGGCCTTTACGTTTTTTTAGCGCATGGAAAACTTGTGTGAGTTGTTCAACATCATGCCCATCAAATGGCCCAAAATAATCAAAACCAATCGCTTTAAATAAGTTATCCGCTGCATCTGTTGCAGACTGATGTAACCTTGAGTTATAAGTCCACTTCGGATGTGGCTGAACATAGGCTTCACCCTGTTCATTGACATTAATCAACTGACCTGTTTCCCAAATCGCCGCCAAATGCTTGGCAAAGCCGCCTGTACTGCAGGAGATCGACATATCATTGTCATTCAGCACCACAATCAGGTCGGCATCATGGGCAACCGCATCATTCATGGCTTCAAAGGCCATACCTGCGGTCATTGCACCATCACCGACAATGGCAACCACATCGCATGGGTCTTTTTGGTAGCGACGTGCCAACGCCATACCAAGACCAGCAGAAATTGCTGTTGATGAATGGCCTACCCCAAAAGTATCAAACTCGGATTCTTCACGGGCAGGAAATGCAGCCAAACCATCTTTGGCACGGATCGTGGTAATTCTGTCACGGCGACCTGTCAACACCTTGTGTGGATAAGCCTGATGACCCACATCCCAAACCAGACGGTCCTGAGGTGTATTAAAACAATAATGCAACGCAACCGTTAATTCGATTACACCAAGATTTGCGCCAAAGTGGCCACCGCTTTGCCCTGCCGCATACAAAATATATTGACGCAACTCATCCGCCACTTGTGGGAGCAGGCCTTGTTCGAGCTGACGTAACTGTTGTGGATGATCAATTCCATCTAACAATGGCGTAACAGGACGTTGAGTTGGAATTTCGGTATACAACATAATGTGGCGAAGCCTTTTTAAGCCTGGCAAATCCGAAGCTGGGTTAAATGGGGGCAATCATACAATTAAATATGATCTACCTTCAATCAGCCACATGGGCAAATGATGTCGTGCTAAACATTCTCATGCCAGTCTCGGGGACTGGCTGGCAGATTATCCTGAATTATGTCACTGTTTATCAACCATTATTGTGTGCTTTGTATGAAAAAGAAAAACTTATGTGAAAAATCAGAAATTCCAATTCACGCAATCTTCACACATTCAGCTATACTTTGACTGTTTTTATTATCATAGTGAGCGTTCTGTGCCAATTGAATTTGTTGCAACATCAAGGCTACCAACTGCTTTTGGTGACTTCAATATTTCCGTGTTTCAAGACCCAGCAACGGGCGAAGAGCATGTGGCGCTTTCCAAAGGACTAGAAACTGCACCAAATCAGCCCGTACTCGTGCGTATCCATTCTGAATGTTTGACTGGTGATGCCTTTGCCTCATTGAAGTGCGACTGTGGACCTCAGTTACAAGCCACACAACGAATGATCAATGAAGCGGCTCAGGGTGTGATTTTATATTTGCGTCAGGAAGGTCGTGGGATTGGCTTGACCAATAAAATTCGTGCCTATGCCCTACAGGATCAGGGGCATGATACCGTTGATGCAAACTTATTGTTAAATCTACCTGCTGATGCGCGTCGTTATGATATGTGCAGCATTATGCTCGATCATCTGCAAGTGAAAGAAGTAAAATTGCTGACGAACAATCCACTCAAACTAAAAGCACTCACTGATCTTGGAATTAATGTGGTCGAGCGCGTTCCGCTCACTGTAGGTCGTAATCCATTCAATGAACATTATTTAAAGACCAAACGTGAGCGTATGGATCATCTTTATCAAAAGGATGATTTTTGAGTATAATTACTCTTCTGTATATATTTTTAAAATTAACATACGAAGAGGGATAATATGACCACTGTTTCTATTCAGGGGAAAACTTACGGCATCTATCAATTTACAGGTGAAGTGGTTGATAATAATAAACAACGAGAAACTCGGGTACATGGCGGTGGTGGTGCAACCTATAATGGGACAGGCGGTACAGCTCCTGTAACTTCAAGTACCACGATTCATGATCAATTTTTTCTCATGGATGATAATGGTCAGGAGCATGATGTCACCTTATCAAACTGGAATGTCACCTTACGCACAGGTCATCGCATTCAAATAATATGGGTGATTCCAGAAAATAAGCAAGAAGGTCCTTATGTAGTTGTTAATAACTTAAATTTAAAGAAATTCCAGCGAAATGATCCTGTAATTGGACAACTTGCATCAGATCATTATATAAAACCCTTTTGGGCTGGTGTCGCAGGAATTATCGTCATTAGCTTTATGATTAAACTTATTTTATTACCTATTTTAGGTATTATCGGTGCATCCATCTACACAAAGAAACG
>NZ_DDAH01000197.1:0-17270 GCF_002333245.1 Acinetobacter sp. UBA2063 | reverse complement strand
CATTATTTTTTTCTGAAGCTTTAATTTGATTTTGAAGTTGGATAGCTTCTTCTCGAATCACTTGCCAGTTATCTTGTAATGGTTTCAGTTCTGGGAACTGCGCCACATCAAAGAACGGTTGGTTTGGCAGTTTAGAGAAACCAGTCATAAACATGTTAACTGGGGCTAGGAATGTAGAATGGTCGAATAATTGTCGAGATGCTTTTAATCGTTCCTTGCCGCGATAATAAGTGTATAGGAAGCTGACTAAAAATACGGCAACGATAATCACTGCGTACATAAATACAGTCGTCTAAAAAATAGGAGGGAGGTATTTTAGCACAAAAAATATTTTGCAGAATGTTGTTGTTAGACCAAGTGTAAAAGGCTTGAAATTGCCCGATAAATGGTTTTCGGATGATTAATTAAATAAATCATCCGAGAATAAGAGATGCGATTAAATTTGGTTATTTACATCATCATGCTTGGTTTCACGAATCAGTAAAAACGCGATTAAAGAGAGAATGGATGCCAAACTTAGATATAAACCAACAGCACCAAGACCATAATTTTCCGCTAGTTTGGTGGCGATATAAGGCGCAAAAGACGCACCAAAAATACCTGCCAAATTGAATGTCAAAGCTGAACCTGTATAGCGCACTGAGGTTGGGAAAATTTCAGAAAGTACCGTGCCAATCGGGCCATAAGTCAATCCCATGATGGAAAGGCCAATACAGAGGAACAGGAACACCAGTATTGGGTTGCCTGAACCCAGTAGTGGCGCAAAGCATAATCCGAACAGTGCTGAAAGTACGCAGACAGCAATCGAGGTATTTTTGCGGCCAAACTTCTCTGCAAAAATGGCAGACAGCGGAATAAATGCTGCAAAGCATAGCGTGGCGATCAACTGCAAGCCAAGAAAATCACCGCGTGCATAACCCAGCTTGGAGGTTCCCCAGTTCAACGCAAACACGGTGGTGAGATAGAACACCACAAAGGTACAGATTGCGGCAATGGTGCCCAGTACCAACATGGGGAAATGCTTGGTCATAACTTCCTTGAAAGGGACATTGACCTCTTTCTGCTTATTCAACACTTTCTGGAAAGCAGGGGTTTCATGCAGTTTTAAACGAATATACAAACCGACCAACACCAGAATTGCACTGGAGATAAATGGAATCCGCCAGCCCCATGTCATAAAGGCCTGTTCCGACATAAAGGCATTCAGCAGGAGGAATGAACCTGTTGCCAGAATAAAGCCAATCGGTGCGCCAAGCTGTGGGAACATGCCATACCATGCACGTTTACCCTCTGGAGCATTTTCAGTGGCAAGTAAAACCGCACCACTCCATTCACCACCCAAGCCTAAACCTTGTCCTAAACGACATAAGGCAAGGAGTAAAGGGGCAACAATGCCAATCTGGGCATAGGTCGGCAGTAGACCAATACAGACAGTGGAAATTCCCATGGTGAGTAGGGCGGCAACCAGTGTGGCTTTACGTCCAATTCGGTCACCCAGATGTCCAAAAATCGCCGCACCAATCGGGCGGGCAATAAAAGCGATGGCAAAGGTTGCCAGTGATTTGAGTACCGCAGCACCATCACTGCTTTCTGGAAAAAATAAATGGGGGAAAATCAGGACTGCCGCTGTGGCATAGATATAAAAGTCGAAAAACTCAATCGTAGTACCCACCAGACTGGCAAATAATACCCGTACCTTTGAATTACTGGCCACTTCAGTGGTGACAGTCGTAGCGTCTGACGACATACAAAACCTTAATGTGATTTATTCAGGAAACAGTAAAACCTGTCCTGAAATTTCTTTTGAATGCGGAATTTACCCAGCAAGCTGCCTGCGATGCATGGATTTATAATACATAGCAATAGATCGCTAAAAAGTGTAAACCTGCCCCTAATAGCACAAAAACATGCCAAATTGTGTGGGTATATCTTACATTTTTTAAAGCATAAAACAATGTGCCGACCGTATAGGCCAGTCCACCTGCAATCAGGAGCTGTATTGCATCCTTGGAAAGATAGCGCTGCATGTCATCCATCACCAAAACCGCCAACCAGCCCATCACCAGATAGGCTGCCAGGGACACTCTCTGGAAACGGTGAATAAACACCAGCTTAAACAATGTTCCAATCAATGCAATGACCCAGAGAGCAATCAGTAGGTGGTGTGCCTTTGCCGTTGGAATGGCAATGCTGAGAAAGGGGGTGTAAGTCCCTGCGATTAAATAATAAATAGCAGTATGATCAAGTTTTTTATACCAATAACGTTTACGTTCGTCCTGAGCAAAGTGATACAGCATGGAACTGCTGAGCAATAACACCAGACTCAGCCCATAGACCCATAAGCTGATCCATTGTCCCAAAGGTAAACCATAGCCTTTCACAATCAGAAAAATGGTAGCAATCAATGCCAGTACAGCACCCAGGCCATGACTATAGGCATTGATCAGTTCTTCCTGTGGATCATAATCGAGTGGGGAGGTTGAAGCCATTCATAGCTCATCTGAATAAAAATACAACTGTATCGTAATGCAATTTCCCTTTTAAAGTAAGACGCTTTAGAATTTAGTTTCCATTTGTCAGGTTTTCACTATGTTTGCGCCGAAATTTTCTTTTGAACAGGAACAGCAGTTTTTCTTGGATATCCAGCAATCTATTGAAAATAAAAGCTTTGAACGACTTGTTCTTAGTCAGTACAAAGGTGAACTGGCAGATCTGGAAAAGATGACGTTTCGCATGATTGAGTTGCAGGGGCAGCCAACCTTGTCTTGCCTGTATCACCACACCACTCAAGACATCACCAAAAACTATGCAATTGCTGAGGGGCTGGAGAAAATTGCTGAGCTATTGAACCTGTCTAAACAGGCAAATTTATTTACACTCAATCAGGATATTCAACTGAAAAAAAATAAAAAGAAAGCCATGCTGAATATCCAGAAAAAACAGGCTTCATCAGCAAAAGTGGAACAGCATCAGCATAACCGTGAAAAGCAGCGTTATGTTGATCAGCACAGCTCATTTTTAATGCATCTGGGCATTACCGATGAAAAAGGGCAGATCATTCCGAGCATGGCGCGTAAGTGGAAACAGATTAATAAGTTCATTGAAATCTTTTCCAATGCCTATGAACAGATTGATGCCTCACAGCAAGAGTTGAACATTGTCGATTTTGGTTCAGGTAAGGGCTATTTAACCTTTGCCTTGTATGACTATTTGTTGGCGCAGCACAAAACGCCCTTGATTACTGGTGTTGAACTGCGTTCCAATCTGGTGGGGTTCTGCCAGAATGTAGCTGATCAAGTTGGATTTAACCATCTTGATTTTTTTGAGGGGGATGTACGCAGTTATCAACCCGCAAAGCTGGACCTGATGATTGCCCTGCATGCCTGTGACATTGCAACTGACTTTGCCATCCATACAGGAATTCGCTTAAATGCTTCCATGATTATGTGTGCGCCGTGTTGCCATAAAGAATTAAGGCCGCAACTCAAGAGTCCAGAAGTATTGCAACCCATGCTCCAGTTTGGGATTCATGCAGGCCAGCAGGCAGAAATGCTGACCGATACCCTACGGGCCTTATTGCTCAAGACCTATGGTTATGAAACCAAGGTATTTGAATTTGTGGCATTGGAACATACCAGCAAAAACAAGATGATTCTGGCAACCAAACGCAAGGATATTCAACAGCCTGACCCAAACATCATGCAGCAGATTCAGGCCTTAAAAGCCATGTATGGCATTGAAAAACAATCTCTGGAATTATTGTTGCAGGATCAAATGCCAGTCGAAAATCTGGGTTGCAAGTGTTAGGCGTGTTGAGATCGGTATGTTAAGCGTTGAAAATGGCGATTGGGATCAATTGCAGCAAGATGCCAGACTGATTCGGGAATTGGTGTTTATTGTTGAACAAAATATTCCTGAACAGGATGAGTGGGATGATCAGGATGCCATTTCACAGCATTTTGTGGTTTATGATCGTGATCAAGCTATAGCCACAGCGCGTCTATTGCAAAACAATAGTGTTGGGCGCGTGGCGGTCATCCAAAAATATCGGGGGCAGGGCATTGGACGAATGATTATGTTGGATATTATTCGCTATGCACAACAGCAACATCGTCCATTCCTCAAACTGTCATCACAGGTTCATGCCATTTCATTTTATGAAAAACTTGGTTTTGTCACGCAAGGCGATCCGTATGATGAATGTGGCATTCCCCATATTGAAATGATGATGCCACTTATACCATAAGTGTCATAGATTAATGGATTGAACTTAAACTCTATAATTTCTGGTATCAAATTTTAGGTATGCTAGCCCAATTCAATCATTCGTGGTGCTGATGTGTTTCAGTATTGCCTGTCTCAGTGGTCATGGAAGACTGTGACATTTCAGCTGCTGCCGCTGCTTTTTTTTGATTCATTGGCATATAGTCAGGCTCATTATTTATGGCTAAATAAAAAATCACCATAAAGATAAAGCTTAAAATGCAAGTGATGATCAGTGCTTTCCAACCCCACGGCGAGGTTTCAGGACATAATTTCTCAGACATAAGACAAATTTCCAAAGGACAAAAAGTAAAGCAGAATTGGTATATTTATAGCACAATTTGTGATGGATTAGACGTAATTCGATTTTCTATCAATAAATACAAAAAAACTCATACCAGTTAAAGAAACTGATATGAGTCTAAAGTGAAGAGAATGAAAAAATTATTGAATAATTTCTTTCTTCTGTGCCTTGTCTTTCAATAACTGCGGTGGATTAAAACGCTCACCATATTGAGCCGCCAATTGTTCTGAACGCTGGAGAGATTTCTCAATGCCATTCTGGTTTAGGAACTGGATTGCGCCTCCTGTCCACGGTGCGAAACCGATTCCGAAAATCGAGCCGACATTGGCATCAATCACCGATTCCAGAACATTCTCTTCATAGCAGCGTAAAGTATCGAGTGCCTGAACAAACAAGAAACGATCAATCATATCTTGTTCGGAAATATCATGGTCTTTAGTCCAGCGGCTGAGTCCATCCCATAAATGTTTTTTACCATTTTCAGGATATTCATAGAAGCCTGCACCCGCTGCCTTACCTTTACGATTCAGCTCGTGAATCATGGTGTGAACCACTTCATCTACAGGGGTTTTTGGCAAGTCTTTGCCCTCAGCCTGTAGCGCTTTGCGGGTTTCGCTTGCAACGTGTTCAGTCAGGGTTAAAGAAACTTCATCCTGAATTGCAAGAGGACCTACAGGCATGCCTGCTTTGAGTGCTGCCATTTCGATTTTTGCTGGATGTACACCCTCAGCAAGAAGACGCATACCTTCTTGAATGAACGTACCAAACACACGACTGGTAAAGAAACCACGACTGTCATTGACCACGATTGGTGTTTTAGCAATTTGTTGTACAAAGTCATAGGCTTTAGCTAATGTTTCAGCTGAAGTTTCTTTGCCTTTGATGATTTCGACCAATTGCATTTTGTCGACTGGGCTAAAGAAATGTAAGCCAATAAAGTTTTTAGCATCTTTACTTGCTGTTGCTAGACCTGTGATCGGTAAGGTAGACGTGTTCGATGCAAAGATTCCATCTTCCGCTAAATACTGCTCAGCTTCTTGAGTCACTTTGGCTTTGAGTTCTTGATTTTCAAATACTGCTTCAATGATTAAATCACAGCCTTGTAGATCAGCTGCATCAGCAGTAGCTGTAATAAGCGCTAACACTTGATCATGTTTTTCTGCGGTCATACGACCTTGTGAAACACGTTTATCAAGTAGCTTTTGTGAATAAGCTTTGCCTTTCTCTGCATTTTCTACAGACACATCTTTGAGTACGACAGGAATTCCTTTGATTGCGGTTGAATAGGCAATCCCTGCACCCATCATACCTGCACCTAAAACACCGACTTTCTTCGCTTGCCATTTAGCAACTTCAGCAGGACGACTCGCACCTGATTTAATTGCATTTAGACCATGCCAAAACGTACCGATCATGTTCTTCGACACTTGACCTACAGTCAGTTGTGTAAAGTAACGTGATTCAATACGAAGTGCAGTATCTACATCGACTTGAGCACCTTCAACTGCAGCCGCCATGATCGCTTCAGGAGCAGGGTAGCAACCTTTGGTTTTGTCACGTAGCATGGCAGGGGCAATTGCAAGCACTTGCGCAACCGCAGGCGTTTTAGGATCACCACCAGGGATTTTGTAGCCTTTCACATCAAATGGTTGCTGTGATTTTGGATTAGCTTTCACCCAAGCAATTGCTTTTTCTAACAGCTCTTGTTCATTTTCAGCCGTGTCATGTACCAAGCCGAGAGATTTTGCTTTATCGACACCAAATTGCTTTCCTTCCATGAGGAACGGGAATGCTTTTTGTAAGCCGAGCAGACGCACCATACGCACTATACCACCGCCACCAGGAAGTAGACCTAAAGTCACTTCAGGTAAACCAAATTTAGTTTTTGGATCATTAATGGCAATACGATAATGACAACCTAAAGCGATTTCCCAGCCACCACCAAGCGCAGTGCCGTTTAAAGCTGCAACAACAGGCACACCTAAAGTTTCGATTGTGCGTAAGTCACCTTTGAGTTTTTCAATCATCTTGAAAAATTCAGTAGCGTGTTCAGGTTGTACCTGAATCAGCTCATCTAGGTCACCACCAGCAAAGAAGGTTTTCTTAGCTGAACGGAAAATAATACCTTTCAGATCAGTTTCAGCTTTAAGCTTTTGACTGACTTCATCTAAAGCATCACGGAACTCTGCATTCATGGTGTTTGCAGATTGACCAGATGAATCTAGTGTAAGAATTACAATATTGTCAGCGTTTTTTTCGTATTTAATAGCGCTCATGTTGTTCTCCTTACACCAACTCGATAATGGTAGCGATACCCATACCACCACCGACACATAATGTTGCTAGACCACGTTTTTTACCTTGACGCTCTAATTCATCCAGCAATGTACCTAAAATCATGGCACCAGTTGCCCCTAATGGATGTCCCATCGCAATCGCACCACCATTGACGTTGACTTTCTCAGCAGGAACTTTCAGTTCTGTAATAAAACGCATCACCACAGCTGCAAAAGCTTCATTCACTTCAAATAAATCAATATCGTCGATGCTCAAGCCTGCTTTTTCTAATGCTTTACGTGCAGCAGGGGCAGGACCAGTCAACATAATGGTTGGATCTGTACCGACCAATGCAGTTGCAAGCACCTTGGCACGAGGTTTTAAACCTTGTTCTTTGACTGCTTTTTCAGAAGCCAATAACACCACCGCAGCACCATCGACGATACCTGATGAGTTACCTGCATGATGAACGTGATTAATTTTTTGCGCTTCAGGATACTTCTGTAAAGCAACAGCATCGAAGCCCATTTGACCCATCATTTCAAAGCTAGCATTCAGTTTTGCTAGACCTTCAACTGTGGTATTTCCTTTGATAAATTCATCTTTTTCTAAGATTGTTACACCTGCATGATCTTTCACAGGCACAACTGATTTATCGAAATAACCATTTGCCTGAGCGGCAGCAGCCTTTTGTTGCGAACCGACCGCAAATGCATCTACATCTGCGCGGCTATAACCATCTAAAGTTGCGATTAAGTCTGCACCTACACCTTGTGGAACAAAAGACGATTTCAAATTGGTTTCTGGATCAAGCGCCCATGGACCACCATCAGAACCCATTGGAATGCGTGACATTGACTCCACACCGCCAGCAACCACAACATCTTCCCAACCTGAACGAACTTTTTGTGCTGCCAAGTTCACCGCTTCTAAACCAGAAGCACAGAAACGGTTGATTTGTACGCCTGCGACATCATCATTCCAACCTGCAGCAATCGCAGCAGTTTTGGCAATATCCCCACCTTGATCACCAATCGGTGTCACACAACCGAGAACGATATCATCGACTTTAGATGTGTCGAGTTGATGGCGTTGTTGTAATTCATTCAATAATGTTGTGAGTAAAGTAATTGGTTTTACTTCATGTAATGAGCCGTCTTTTTTTCCTTTTCCGCGTGGTGTGCGAATGGCATCAATAATATAGGCCTCGCTCATAGCTGTTCCTTGTATTGCCTTAAATTAAAATCATTGTGCTTCGAGTGTACTCAATTTAAGTGTCAGTGCAATGATGATAAACATTGGTAAGTTTGATGTTTTTCGCCAATTCAGTTCACTATTGAATAGTTGAAATATTTAGTAAAATGCATGTCCATAATTCAACATAATTTGCTTGATGAAATTTATTAATATTATTGGTACTACGGGTTCTGACAAATCTACGCTGGCTCGAAAGTTGGCGGAAAAATTAAAAATAGAATATATCGAACTGGATGATTTGCTATGGCTAGACGATTGGCAAGAATCTTCAAATGATGCATTTTTTTGCAAACTTAAACTGAGTATGGATGCAGCATCAACGGGATGGGTGATCGATAATCTTTATTCACGCAGTATTGATATGATTTGGTCTGAGGTGGATACGGTCATTTGGCTAGATTATTCTTTTTCTGTTAACTTTTATCGTCTTACTAAACGGACTTTGTGGCGTATTTTAAGTCGTGAGCGATTATGGAAAAACTCGAATAATAGAGAGAACTTGAAAATGGTATTCTCCCCAAAATCGATTTTTTATGGATGTTTCAGAAATATCCACAAAATAAGAAAAGGTATTTAGCGATGATGAATAACCCCAAATACCAGCACATACGATTTATTCACCTAACTTCGCCTCGGAAGACAGTTGCTTTCTTAAAACAAATGAGTGTTGATTGATAATTAGCATTAAAATCAGGATATTGGCTATGTTTTTTCAAGATAATGTTTTGGCTTTACGGCTGTAATACTTGTTATTAGATTGCTTATCAATGAGTTTTTTTCAAAACAATCTCTTTAAAAAAAACAGATTAAAATCTGAGATTAAACTATTGATTTGACAAGTTTAAATGAAAGAATTGGCTATATTAAGATTCATTATATTCAGCAAAGGCTTGACCCTCTACGAAACCAAATTTCTTGTATAGATGAATTGCTGCATCAAAGTGGGAGTCTTTCCCCGTTTCTAAACTCACTTTTTGAAAATTGCTATGTTTAGCAATTTTCAGAAGATAATCAAGTAAGTGTGTCGCTACACCTTGACGTAGATGTTGGGGATGAGTCCGCATCGATTTAAGTTCAGCATGATAGGGGTTAAGCTCTTGAATCGCGCCACAACCAAGAAGCTGATCATCACGCCAAAGTGTATAAAATCGAATGGAGTCTTTTTGTAGGCTGCTGAAATCGAGTGCAAAACTATGCTCAATAGGTGTGTTCTGATGCATGCCGTGCAAATGAATGCGTATGAGGTCTTGAACTTGAGGGTCTGAAAAATCGCCTTTTTTGATTATCATTATTTATCGTGATTGTTGAGGAATATAGTGGATTAATATCATATTTTTCAACAAGTGTTCAACTTTTTAGGGTTGAACACTTTGTCTGATTTAAGTTAATTGTGATGCCCATGCAACTGACGATATAAACCTGGGGTAACACCAGTCCATTTTTTAAAGGCGCGGTGAAAGGTACTAGTTTCACTAAAGCCAACTTGTTGAGCAACATCTTCTAAAGTGAGGTTTGGAGTGAGTAATAAATGAATCGCAGCGTCACGACGTAAGGCATCTTTGACACCTTGATAGCTTTTACCTTCCGCAGCCAAACGACGACGTAATGTTTGAGGAGATAAATACAACATAGATGCCACATCATTTAAAGTTGGCATTTCTTCGCCGATTTGGCTCTTCAATACATCACGGATACGCGAAGTGAGTGAGTTGGTGTTTTTGAATTTCACTAGAAGTTGTGCTGGTGCGGCTTTTAAAAACTCTTCTAAAGTTTTTTCATCCTGACGAATAGGTAGATCTAAATAATCTGCAGCAAAGGTAATTTCTGTACGCGGTGCGTCAAACTGCATCACTGGTGCAAAAAATAGCGCATCAGATTCATCAGCATGGTTAGGGCGTTCATAACCAAAATGGACACGCTCCAAAGGTAAGCGACGTTCGATTAACCACGAAGCAAGACCATGCCAAATCATCAGCATACTTTCCGTAATAAAATGATCAGGGTCAAGCGCTTTAGGAATGTGAGGTACTAAACGAGCTTCGTGTTTATCACGCTCTAAACTGACAGACCATTCATCACCGAATAATTTGTAAAATTGTGAGGAAAGTTCGAGCGCTTGTCCAAGTGTTTTCGAATGTATGATCAATTGGCACATGATCGCAAATGTACCTAAACGACGTGGTTGAACATCGAAACCAACGTGTTCGTCTTGGGTGATCATCCATAACATTTTGACAAAGCGAGTGTATTGCTCTGGGGAGATTCGAGCTTTAGGTTGACGAAGCAATTCTGCTTCAATACCGACATGTGAAAGTAATGTTTCAACGTCCATGCCTAGGCGTTTTACACCTGTTAAAGCCGCATTCACGAAGTGGATGCTGATCGTATCACGGCTCATATTGAATCCTTCAGTTTCTTTACTATTCACGATAATTGACCTAAATAACCGTCTAAAATATCTAATTGAGCAATTGACAAGAAAAAATTATTGCTCACTAAGTACATGTTAAATTGCCGAAACTATCAAGGTAAATGGCTGAACATGACATTGTTTTTGTGTTTATCCGAACCTAGTATAAAAGAAAATTTGAACAATATGAGTAAAAATTATTATGCCAACTGCTTTAAAGGGATTGAAAGTTCTAGATTTTTCTACTTTGTTGCCTGGTCCATTCGCGAGTATGTATCTTGCAGACATGGGTGCAGAAGTTATCCATGTAGAATCTCCGAGTCGTCCTGATTTGGTTCGAATCATGCCACCTTATGCCAATGGTCAAGCCACTGCGCATAGTTATCTTAATCGAAATAAACAGTCCATTACGCTTGATCTAAAAGATGCTGCAAATATTGAGTTAATTAAAAATAAAATATCAGAGTTTGACATCCTGCTTGAACAATTTCGACCAGATGTGATGCGTCGATTAGGGTTGGATTATGAAACGCTTGCTGAGATCAATCCTCGATTAATCTATTGTTCTATCACAGGTTACGGTCAAACAGGTGCATATAAAGACCGTGCAGGGCATGACATTAACTATCTAGCTTTAGCTGGTATTTCGGGTCATAGTGGTCGACAAGATAGTGGACCACCTCCATTGGGTGTACAGATTGCGGATGTCGCGGGTGGTTCTTTGCATGCGGTTATTGGGATTTTAGCCGCACTAGTTGAGCGTCAGCGTAGTGGTATGGGGCAATACATAGATATCTCTATGACGGACTGTGTGGCTAGTTTAAATAGTATGGCCGCCTCAGCAAGTTTGGCTGGTCAGACACCGCAAGGACCTGAGCAAGGGATGCTGAATGGTGCTATTTTCTATGACTATTATGAAACCAAAGATGGTCGTTATTTCTCTGTAGGAAGTTTAGAACCACAGTTTATGACTGGATTAGCTGCTGCATTAGAGTTACCTATATTGATGGCAAAAGGTAGTTCTTTTGATCCAGAAGACCGTCAAGCGATTAAACAAGTCTTAAAGGAAAAGTTTAGCTCCAAAGATTTTGCTGAGTGGCAATCAATTTTTTCGCAATTAGATATTTGTGTGGAGCCAGTGTTGAGTTTAGATGAAGCTTTGACTTCACCGATTGCAAAACAACGTGGTTGGGTGGTCGATGTGCCTTTATCTGAAAATGCCGATCAAACTGAGCCTCAATTAGCATGCCCAATCAAATTTTCACGTTCTCAAATGCGCTATCAATTTATTGGACAAGGTTTGGGTCAAGGAAAATGGTAGAAAATATGTGCATACAATCACAACTTGGTAAAATATTGCACATTTAATCAAGTGATTAACATTTTGAATAAATTAATCAATTAAAAATGGGCGTAACCTTTTATATACAAAAGCATAAAAGAGAGGTGGTCCTACGTGTTTGAACAACTAAAAGCTTATTTATAAGTGATATTCTGCTCTAGTTAAGCTACCTTATTTTGTTGTGGTAGCTGGTCTCTTGTAGCTTATGCATTGCCAGATAAGAACTAATTTCATTTAGAAAATGATTGTAAAAGCTCAGATTCGTCTGAGTTTTTTCTTTTTGGGGCAATTAGATAGGCTTATCAATAAAATCGTTATTAAATATGCAAAAAAAGCATTTTGTTGATGAATAAAAGCTCGCTATGCTAGTTGCCTTTATAATGAATGACTAGCCATACGCCATGTATTTATATACGGATTTCGATCAACAACTGATTAACCAACGTGTTGCTCAGTTCCGCGATCAAACAGAACGCTATTTAGCAGGAAAATTGACCGAAGACGAATATCGTCCATTACGTTTGCAAAATGGTCTGTACGTGCAACGTTATGCACCTATGCTCCGTATCGCTGTGCCGTATGGCTTGATGAATACTAAACAACTCAGAAAAATTGCTGAAATCGCGACTGAATATGATCGTGGTTATGCCCACGTTTCAACTCGTCAAAATATTCAGTTGAACTGGCCTGCTTTAGAAAATGTACCTGATATTCTGGCAGAGCTAGCAACAGTACAAATGCATGCAGTACAAACCTCAGGTAACTGTATTCGTAATACCACCACTGATCAGTTTGCAGGCGTGGTTGCAGGTGAAATTGCAGATCCACGTCCAACGTGTGAATTAATTCGTCAGTGGAGTACTTTTCATCCTGAATTTGCGTTCTTGCCACGTAAGTTCAAGATCGCCGTGTCTGCTCTGGAAGAAAAAGACCGTGCCGCAACTGCTTTCCACGATATTGGTGTTTATATCGTTCGCAATGAAGCGGGCGAAATGGGCTATAAAATCATGGTTGGTGGTGGCTTGGGCCGTACCCCAATCATTGGTAGCGTAATCCGTGAGTTCTTACCACGTGAAGACTTGATTGCCTATCTTGAAGCGACCTTGCGTGTCTATAACCTGCATGGCCGTCGAGACAACAAATACAAGGCACGTATTAAGATTCTCGTGAAAGCACTCACACCAGCAGTGTTCGCAGAAAAAGTTGAGGCTGAATTTGAGCACACCCGTGAAGCATTGAAGATTCAGCCTGAGATCTTGAAAAAATTAGATGCAGAATTCACTCCATTTGATTATCAAGATTTAGAAGATCAGGATTTTTCAGCACTGTTTGCTGAACATCCAAAATTTAAGCAATGGTTTAACGTCAACACCAATGCACATAAAGTCAAAGGCTATCGTATCGTCACGATTTCACTAAAACGTGCAGGCGTTGCCCCTGGTGATGTGACTTCTGAAGAAATGAACTTAATCGCAGACTTAGCGGATAAGTACACTTTTGGTGAGTTCCGTACTACACATGAACAAAATATTTCACTCGTGGATGTACCACAAAAAGACCTGTTTGAATTGTGGCAAACGCTTGAACATCACAACATGGCACGCGCGCATATCGGCTTTATTACCGATATTATTTGCTGCCCAGGTGGTGATTTCTGTTCATTGGCCAATGCGAAATCCATTCCAATTTCAGAAGCGATAAGCCGTCGTTTTGAAGATTTAGATACCATTTATAATTTGGGTGAACTTGATCTGAATATCTCAGGCTGTATGAATGCCTGTGGTCATCACCATGTTGGTAACATCGGTATTTTGGGAGTCGATAAGAAAGGTGCTGAGTTCTATCAAATCACTTTAGGTGGTCATGCTGATCACGATGCGTCGTTGGGGGACATTCTGGGGCCATCGTTTGCTGCGGATGCCGTTCCTGATGTGATTGAAGAAATCCTCAATACCTATCTTGACTTGCGTACAGAGGGTGAGCGTTTCATCGACACTTACCGCCGTGTTGGCATCCAGCCATTTAAGGAGCGTGCTTATGCTTAATACATCGCTACAAGTGCTTTCTAAAGATGGCACGATTGCAGACAATAGCTATCAAGTGATTGCTGAAGATGGTCTGATTCCGCAAGGTGATGTAGTGCTGACCACTGCACAACTTGATCAGTTGACACAGGTACAAGGTAAAAAGGCTTTATATATCACGGTCAATGATTCACCTGAAACCCATCAATTTCCATTAAATGAACTAGATGCAATTTTTATCGAGTTTGCTGGTTTTGGTGATGGTCGGGGCTACTCCTTTGCTGCGTTATTACGCCGTCAGGGCTATCAGGGTGAATTACGTGCAGTAGGTGATGTGTTTAAGGATGTTTTAAATTATTTGAAACGTTCTGGCTTTGATACCTTTGTTGTCAAAGAGGGCAAGGACATTCACGAAGCGGCTGCTGGACTTCAGGATTTTACTCACCCTTATCAGGCTTCAACCGCAGTGCCACAGGCCAGTTATCAAACAGGTGCGTAAGTATCCTCAAAGCAAAAGCTGAACTACGGTTCAGCTTTTTTATTATATGCAAATATTGATGCTTAGAACTTCATCAAAAAAATTATTTAGATGAAGTCTTTATTCTGTTATTTATATGCTCTCAAGCTGACAATTGACCATCCATTTTATCCCGAACTGATCGGTAAATGCACCGTAGAGTGCACCCCAGAAAGTTTTCTCCAGTTGCATTTCAATATGACCATGTACTGAAAGCTGGTTAAATAAACGTCGTGCTTCCGTTTCATCATATTCAAGATTAATCGAAATATAATGGTTATTTCCCAGTGTAAACACACTATTTGCTGCACAAAACTGATCGTTGACATCCGATCCCATCAGAACCGTAAATTCATTGATCGGTAAGGAAACGTGCAGGATTAAACTTTTATCGACTTCAGAAAGCATGACTCCCTCAGTGGGTGGCATATCTCCATAGCGACTAATCATGGAAAATTCACCGCCAAACACAGACTGGTAAAAAATGAATGCCTGTTCGGCCTGTCCTTTGAAATTGAGATAATGATTGAGTTGCATGGGAAATTCCTTGTTGTTTTTTTATACACAACATAACTTATCGGGATTTTTAGATAAGGTGCATTATTTTTTTGTAATTATGAAAATAAAAAATCCTGCATCAAGCAGGATTTTTAATAGAAAAGAATGATAGATATTTAGATCAATTCAATCGCAACAGCAGTCGCCTCACCACCGCCGATACACAGTGCCGCAACACCTTTCTTGCCACCCGTACGTTTAAGTGCATGAATCAGGGTCAAAATGATACGCGAACCGGTAGAACCAACTGGGTGTCCAAGAGCACAGGCACCACCATTGATATTGACTTTTTCTGCATCTAATTTGAAGTCATCAATTGGACACATGGACACCATGGCAAATGCTTCGTTGATTTCCCAAAGGTCAACGTCTTGCGCATCCCAGCCCGCCTTGTTCAACACTTTCTGAATTGCACCTACAGGCGCAATGGTAAATTCAGATGGATGCTGGGAATTTGATGCGGTTGCAACGATTTTTGCCAAAGGTTGTAAGCCACGTTGAGCAGCCACATCACTGTTGGTAAGTACAAGTGCAGACGCGCCGTCAGAAATTGAGCTGGCATTCGCCGCAGTAATGGTACCGTCTTTGGCAAAAGCTGGTTTTAAGCTTGGGATTTTATCCAGCTTGGCATTTAAAGGTTGCTCATCCTGATCAACAACCACATCACCTTTACGGCTTGAGACGGTTACAGCAACGATTTCATCCTTGAAATAACCTTCAGTAATCGCTTTTTGGGCACGTTGTAAAGAACGAATGGCAAAGTCATCCATTTGCTCACGGGTATAACCACGTGTATTTGCCATGTCCTGGGCAAATGAACCCATTAAGCGACCAGTTTCAGCATCTTCAAGACCATCAAGGAACATATGGTCCTTAATTTCCCCATGACCCATACGGTAGCCTGCACGTGCTTTGGGCAATACATAAGGTGCATTGGTCATGGATTCCATACCGCCTGCAACCACAATTTCAGCACTGCCTGCCTTGATCATGTCAGCTGCCTGCATAACCGCTTTCATGCCAGAGCCACACAGCTTGTTAATTGTCACTGCGCCTGTTGAGTCAGGTAAACCAGCCTTACGCATTGCCTGACGGGCAGGGCCTTGCTTTAAGCCTGCTGGTAACACACAACCCATGATGACTTCTTCTACATCAGTTGGCTGTAGACCAGCACGGGCAATTGCTTCTTTAATTGTGATTGCACCCAGTTCTGGTGCAGTTGCACTCGATAATGCACCTTGGAAGCCGCCCATTGCCGTACGGGCGCCATTGACAATTACGATGTCAGTCATTGTGTGTCTCCAGACTTATAATTTGCAGAGAATGTTCAAAACCTATGCAGTATAGTAAAAAAAAACAGTGAATAAAGTGTTTTATGTCGCCTTGCCTAGACTGAAGAGTTTTTAGCAGGTGGGTGTTTTCTCAAATCGTGGATGCCCCATACGACCAATGACCAGTTTTGAGTGATAATCCAGTGAATTGGAACAATAGATAAAGCTACCATTTGAAGCGAAAGGCAAGCCATTTTCCTGCTGGAAGATAATGTATCGTGGGGAAGAGCCAAAGCCTCTATAGCTTAGTGAACCATATTTATGATTAAGTGTGCTGGCAAATAACAAGGTTTCGTCATTGTCACGTTGTCTATTCTTATTGCTATCTATAAAGCTAATAAAACCCTTGTTCCAGTCATTATGGCAACTCTCTAAATCCTGACTTGGGCAAATGATCACGTTTTTATGGTAAATTTGTGCATCAATCTTTGCTTTTTGTATGTTCATTGTGAGTATTCTAATGGTCTGGTTTGACTCCCAGGAAGCCAGTAAATGATGAAATGCTGGAATTGCGAAAGCGACTATTATGGACAAAATAGTCGTGGTCACCACCATTTCGGTTAAGGTAAAACCTAATGTTGTTTTCATGTGAAACCCAAGTAATTTTTGTTTAAATATATAAATAACAAAGTGTTAAAATGTGTTTTTAAAATTAAATAATACATTAACCCATATTTAGGCCATTATTTAAATAGAAATGCTACATAGCAAATAAATAAAAACTTGCGAACGATAATTGATTATTACTTTACATGGGAATTGAAAATTTACTGAACTACAACGGAAATTGTAAGAAATTTTGTCAATAATTTACTAGGTTAAAGTTATCAAGCACTTGGAAAATTACTCGAGTGTTTGTATGATACAAAGTTAAGTGAATAGCTTAAAAAGAACATTTTAAGTGCTTGATGCTTATGAGTGGTCAAAAATTATAGGCTAAACTTAACAACAAACAAATGTTATCTCTGGAGGATATCCATGAAATTG